>NZ_CP053984.1 GCF_013267355.1 Achromobacter pestifer | reverse complement strand
CCGCCTCGGCGGCGGCCTTGCCGCCGTCCTGCATCCCCTTCGCCATCGCCTCTTTGGAGGCCGCCAGGGCCGCGTTGAGCGTCCTTTCGGCCTTCCCCTTGGCGTCATCCCCCCAACGGTGTGCGATGGCTTCCAGCTCTTCCTTGAAGCGATCCAGGATTTCTTGCTGCGCGGCCTGGCTGTCCTGCATCAGTCGGGTGTTGATCGTCTGGAGGATCAAGATCGGATCGTCGCGGCCAACGGCGATGCCGTGCTTGACCGCGATTTCCCGTATCAGCTCTTCGATCTTGTCATCGCTCGCCATCAGAGCACCGCCGCGTTGTCGAGCTGCTGGAAGAGTTGCGACTTCACGATCTTGAGCCGCTGCCGCGTCATGATCGTGAGCGCCGAGTCGGCCAGGGCCTCATCGAACGTCCGGCGC
Organism: Achromobacter pestifer; assembly: GCF_013267355.1. Classification (NCBI taxonomy): domain Bacteria; kingdom Pseudomonadati; phylum Pseudomonadota; class Betaproteobacteria; order Burkholderiales; family Alcaligenaceae; genus Achromobacter; species Achromobacter pestifer. The sequence continues at coordinate 90,976 of NZ_CP053984.1, read as the reverse complement.
TCCTGGAGCATTTCCGAGAAGTCGCGGCCGTAGGTTTCTTCCTTGAGCGCCGGAATCTGGATGATGGCCGACACCCGCGCCTTGTTGTCGGTGTACGCCTTCATCTTCTCGAAGCCCTTGCCTTCGTGCTCGATTGGCCCCCAATACGGGTTCAGCCACACCACGAACACGCATTCGGCCGGGAATTGCCGGGCCAGCGTGCTAAAGCCGTTCAGGGTGTCCAGGAAGGCTTGCCCGCCGGTGACGACCGTATGCACCACCAGTTCGTGCCCCATGTCCTGGAGCAGCGCCGGAACCTGGTTGCCGATCAAGTAGCTGGACAGCGGCACGAACGAGCTGGCCCCGTTGTCGATGATGACGTCGCCCTTGGTCGAGGCGATTTGCTCCACCAGGGCATCGAAGTTCCGGGTGTTGATCTCGTCGCCGTCCATGATGTTCAGGCGCTGCACGTTCAGGGCCTTGTAACCCTCAAACGTGCTGTTGACCGGATCGGTGTCGATGCAAAGCGGCGTCTGCCCCTTGCTCGCTTTGTACTGCGCAATGGTGGCCGCGATCATCGACTTGCCGACGCCGCCCTTGCCCTGCAAGACCATGTGAATTTTCGCCATTACAGTAAATCCTCTTTATTCGGTTTCGGGTTGTAGTTGAAGCCGGCGATCCCTGCCGACTCGGGTTTCTTCGGCTCGGGTGCCTTCGGCTTCCTCGCCTTCGACCCCCCTTCCTGTTGCGCCGGCTTCTCCCCTTTGGCCTGGTTGGCCGCCGGGGGAGGCACCGGCGCGGGTGCTGCTGGTGCGGCCTTGATGTACCGCTGGACGTGCTTGCGGAACGTCTCGTAGCTGCACTTGACCCGGCCGATCTCGCGCATGTCCTCGTAGATCGTCGTCACTGCATAGCCAGCATCCATCGCGGCTTTCACGTCCACGCGCACGGCCAGGAATGCAACGGCCGTCGCGTCCTGTCGGCGCTTCTTGGCGGCCCGTTTCTCGATCCGCGCGGCCAGCTCTTGGGGGTAGCTGCTTTCTGCCATCGCCTCGCTTCCGTGGTTTGTAAATAGCCGTCATTTTCATGTATCGACCCGTGGAAAGTCTATGTAAAGCGCGTGGATAGCAGCTTGACACCGCTGCATCTAGCGCGCTTTCCGGGCATTGTACGCCTTCATTCGATATATCCGCCATCTTTTCGCGCTAAATGCAGACAGATGCGAAGGTTTCGGTATAGACTTTCCTTGGTGTTATCAACGCCGTAAGGCGGGCAGGATGTGCGAAGTTAGCTAACCGGCGGGCCGGTTATCTATCTTCGCTGTCCCTTATTCGCGCCTGCGGCACTCAACGGGCATCCTGCTCTGCGAGGCTGCCGGCTACCGCCGGCCAAGAAGCGAGAGACGAACGACATGGGCTACATCAATCCGCTGCTGGAGCTTCCAGCAGGCCGCGAACTCCAGGCGCTTCCGGTTGCCGACCGGCAGCGCCTTGCCCGCGTGCTGCGCGAGCTGCGCACGCAGGCCAACGACGAGGCGGAAAAGGCATGGGCACGCCGCAAGGGGCCGATGGCCGCCTACTGGCGAGCCGTGGCGACCTACGCGCGACACACGGCGCACGCGCTCAAGGGGTAGCGACATGGAAGCCGACGAACAGCCGACCGCGAAGCGGCGGCAGCACCTACGGGTGCCGGTGTTCCCCGACGAGAAGGAACAGATCGAGGCGAACGCCAAGAGGGCCGGGGTCAGCGTGGCGCGCTACCTGCGCGACGTGGGCCAGGGCTACCAGATCAGGGGCGTCATGGATTACGAGTACGTGCGCGAGCTGGTGCGGGTGAATGGCGACCTCGGCCGGCTGGGCGGTTTGCTCAAGCTATGGCTCACCGACGACCCGCGCACGGCCCGCTTCGGAGACGCCACGATCCTTGCCCTGCTGGGCCGGATCGAAGCCACCCAGGACGAAATGAGCCGACTCATGAAGTCCGTGGTGCAGCCGAGGGCCGAGCCTTGAGCTTTTTAGCGGCTAAAAAGCCAGGGGCTGGCCGATGATCGCCAAGCACGTACCCATGCGCTCGCTGGGCAAGTCCGACTTCGCCGGCCTGGTGAACTACGTCACCGACGCGCAGAGCAAGGATCACCGGCTGGGCCAGGTGCAGATCACGAACTGCGATGCCGTGTCCGTGCAGGACGCCATCACCGAGGTTCTGGCGACCCAGCACACGAACACGCGGGCCAAGGGCGACAAGACCTATCACCTGATCGTCAGCTTCCGGGCCGGCGAGCAGCCCAGCGCCGACACCCTGCGGGCGATTGAGGAACGTATCTGCGCCGGGCTGGGTTACGGCGAACACCAGCGCGTCAGTGCCGTTCACAACGACACCGACAACCTGCACATCCACATCGCCATCAACAAGATTCACCCGACCCGGAACACGATGCACGAGCCGTACTACTCGCATCGGGCGCTGGCCGAGCTTTGCACGGCCCTGGAGCGCGACTACGGGCTGGAGCGGGACAACCACGAACCACGCCAGCGCGGTGCCGAGGGCAGGGCGGCCGACATGGAGCAGCACGCGGGCGTGGAAAGCCTGGTCGGCTGGATCAAGCGGGAATGCCTGGACGAGATCAAGGGCGCGCAGTCCTGGCAGGAGCTGCACCAGGTCATGCGCGACAACGGCCTGGAACTGCGCGAGCGTGCGAACGGCCTGGTGATCGAGGCCGGCGACGGAACGATGGTCAAGGCGAGCACCCTAGCCCGCGACCTTTCCAAGCCGAAGCTGGAGGCGCGGCTTGGCCCGTTCGAGGCTTCGCCCGAACGGCAGACACGAACCAAAGCGAAGCGGCAGTACCAGAAAGACCCGATCCGCTTGCGCGTGAACACGGTCGAGCTGTACGCCCGGTACAAGGCCGAGCAGCAGACCTTGACCGCGACACGTGGGCAGGCGCTGGAGCAGGCCCGCCGGCGCAAGGATCGGCTGGTCGAGGCCGCGAAGCGTTCCGGCCGCCTGCGCCGCGCGACGATCAAGGTGATCGGCGAGAGCGGCCCGAACAAGAAGCTGCTGTATGCCCAGGCCAGCAAGGCCCTGCGCGACGAAATCCAGGCGATCAACAAGCAGTACCAGCAAGACCGCCAGGCCCTCTACGACAGCCACAGCCGCCGCACGTGGGCCGACTGGCTCAAGAAGGAAGCGACCCACGGCAACGCGGAGGCGTTGACCGCCCTGCGCGCCCGCGAGGCGGCGCAGGGCTTGAAAGGCAACACCATCCAGGGCCGGGGCGATCCGCGCCCCGGCCATGCCCCGGTGACGGACAACATCACCAAGAAGGGCACCATCATCTTCCGCGCCGGCCTGACGGCCGTTCGGGACGATGGCGACAAGCTGCAAGTCTCGCGCGAGGCCACGCGCGAGGGCTTGCAAGAAGCTCTACGGCTGGCGATGGAACGCTACGGCAGCCGCATCACCGTCAACGGCACCACGCAGTTTCAGGCGCAGATCATTCGCGCGGCCGTTGATTCCCAGCTACCCATCACGTTCGCCGATCCGGCCCTGGAGAGCCGGCGGCTTGCGCTATTGAAGAAGGAGAACACCCATGAGCGACCCGACCGAACCGAGCGAGCCGACCAGCGACCCGCAGAGCATCGAGGACGAGCTGGACGCGGCCCTGGCGGCCCTGGACAGCGCGCCGCTACCCACGACGACGCTGCCCGACCCATCGCCGTCGCCCGAGCAGGCTTCGGGCGACCAGGTGGCGGGCGAGCCGGCACCGCCGGCGTTCACGCCGGAGCCGTCCACCGGAAGCCCGACATTGGACGCATTGGACGAGTCCCGCCGCCCCAAAGCCAGCACCGTTTGCGAACACTGTCCCAACTCGGTGTGGTTCGCATCGCCGGCGGAAGTGAAGTGCTATTGCCGCGTGATGTTCCTCGTCACCTGGAGCAGCAAGGAACCCAACCAGATCACCAACTGCGACGGGATATTTCTCGGCCAGGATCAGGAGTAGCAGCGGCCCCGCCGGGCCTCGCGGCGGCGGATAAATACATCGCCGAACGCGAGTCGAAACGCTCGAAAGGTTTCGATATACCGAAGCACGCGCGATATACTGCCGGTGAAGGTGGCCTTGCTTTCGAGGGTGTCCGCAACATCGAGGGCCAGGCGCTGGCCCTGTTGAAACGAGGCGATGAGGTCATGGTGATGCCCATTGACCAGGCCACGGCCCGGCGCATGTCGCGCATCGCGGTCGGCGATGCCGTGACGATCACGCCAAAAGGCTCCATCAAAACGTCGAAAGGTAGGAGTAGATGAAAATAAAGATGAACAACGCCGTGGGGCCGCAGGTTCGCAGCGCGAAGCCGAAGCCCAGCAAGTTGCTGCCGATCCTCGGCGGGGTGTCCCTGGTCGGCGGCCTCCAGGCCGCGACACAGTTCTTCGCCTACACGTTCCAGTATCACGCGAGCCTCGGGGCCAACCTCGGGCACGTGTACGCGCCCTGGTCGATCCTGAACTGGTCGGCGAAGTGGTACAGCCAGTACCCCGACGAGATCATGCGGGCCGGCAGCATCGGCATGGTGACTGCCACCGTGGGCCTGCTGGGTGTGGCCGTGGCGAAAGTCGTCACGTCCAACAGCTCGAAGGCGAACGAATACCTGCACGGTTCGGCCCGCTGGGCCGAAAAGAAGGACATTCAGGCGGCCGGCCTGCTGCCGCGCGAGCGGAACGTCCTGGAGATCGTGACCGGCAAGGACGCACCCACCGCCACCGGCGTCTATGTCGGCGGCTGGCAGGACAAGGACGGCAATTTCTACTACCTGCGGCACAGCGGCCCCGAGCACGTGCTGACCTACGCGCCGACGCGAAGCGGCAAGGGCGTCGGCCTGGTGGTGCCGACGCTGCTTTCGTGGGGCGCAAGCAGCGTCATCACCGACTTGAAGGGCGAGTTGTGGGCGCTGACCGCCGGCTGGCGGCAGAAGCACGCGAAGAACAAGGTGCTGCGCTTCGAGCCGGCCAGCAGCTCGGGCGGCGTGTGCTGGAACCCGCTGGACGAAATCCGCGTCGGCACCGAGGCCGAAGTCGGCGACGTGCAGAACCTAGCAACTTTGATAGTTGACCCGGACGGCAAGGGCCTGGATTCCCACTGGCAAAAGACCGCCTTCGCGCTCCTGGTCGGCGTCATCCTGCACGCGCTCTACAAGGCCAGGAACGACGGCGGCACGGCCACGCTGCCATCGGTCGATGCCATGCTGGCCGACCCGAACCGGGACATTGGCGAGCTATGGATGGAAATGACCACCTACGGGCACGTGGACGGTCAGAACCACCACGCCATCGGATCGGCCGCCCGCGACATGATGGATCGGCCAGAGGAAGAAGCCGGATCGGTGCTGTCCACGGCCAAATCCTATTTGGCCCTGTACCGCGATCCAGTGGTGGCGCGCAGCGTGAGCCGGTCGGACTTCCGCATCAAAGACCTGATGCACTCCGACGACCCGGTGAGCCTGTACATCGTCACGCAGCCCAACGACAAGGCCCGCCTGCGGCCGCTGGTGCGCGTCATGGTGAACATGATCGTGCGCCTGCTGGCCGACAAGATGGACTTCGAGAACGGCCGGCCGGTGGCCCACTACAAGCACCGGCTGCTGATGATGCTGGACGAGTTCCCGAGCCTCGGGAAGCTCGAAATCATGCAAGAGTCGCTGGCCTTCGTCGCCGGCTACGGCATCAAGTGCTACCTGATTTGCCAGGACATTAACCAGCTCCGAAGCCGCGAGACGGGCTACGGCCACGACGAAAGCATCACGTCGAACTGCCACGTGCAGAACGCCTACCCGCCCAACCGCGTCGAGACAGCCGAACACCTGTCCCGACTGACCGGGCAGACCACCGTGGTGAAGGAGCAGATCACGACCAGCGGCCGCCGCACGGCGGCGATGCTGGGCCAGGTGTCGCGCACCTACCAGGAAGTGCAGCGCCCCTTGCTGACGCCCGATGAATGCCTGCGGATGCCGGGGCCGAAGAAGAACGACAAGGGCGAGATCGAGGAAGCCGGCGACATGGTGATCTACGTCGCGGGCTACCCCGCCATCTACGGCAAGCAGCCGCTGTACTTCAAAGACCCGGTGTTTCAGGCGCGGGCCTCGATCCCCGCGCCGAAGGCCACCGACCGGCTGCGCCAGGTTGTCGAGGCAGGGGAGGGCATCACGATATGAGCCGCATCCTGAAACGCATCACGAAAGGCGTAGCCGTCGCCGGCCTGGCCGCCCTGGTGCTGGCCGCCGGCAGCTATGCCGCCGGTGCCCGCATCAACACCACCAAGAGCATTCCGGTCGGCCTGTACTGGACGAGCAGCGCGCCGGTGGAGCGGGGCGCTTACGTGCTTTGGTGCCCGCCGAAGGTCGGCGTGTTCGATGACGCCAAGGAAAGGGGCTACATCGGGGCCGGGTTCTGCCCAGGCGACTACGGCTACATGATGAAGCGCGTTTTAGCCGCTAAAGACGATGCCGTATCGGTGGCCGATGACGGCGTGCGCGTCAATGGCGAGCTGCTGCCACATAGCAAGCCCATCCAGGCCGACAAGTCCGGTCGGCCCTTGCCGCGCTTCCAGGCCAGCACCTACACGCTGGGCAATGCCGAGCTGCTGCTTATGTCGGACGTGAGCGACACGTCTTTCGACGGCCGCTACTTCGGCCCGATCAATCGTTCTCAAGTTCAGACCGTGATCCGTCCGGTCATCACCTGGTAGGGGAGGAAACCACCATGCGACTGTTCATCGCGGAAAAACCATCCGTCGCAAAAGCCATCGCCGGCGAGCTGGGCATCACCGGCAAGGGCGACGGCTTCATCGAGTGCGGCGGCGACAAAGTGACCTGGTGCTTTGGGCACATGCTGGAGCAGGCCGACCCGGACGAGTACACGCCCGATGACGTGCCGACCGGCAAATCAGGCAAGAAGCTATGGCGCGTCGATGAGCTGCCCATCATCCCGCAGACGTGGGTTCTTCACCCGAAGGACGATGCCAAGAAGCAGCTCGCCGTGATCGGCAAGCTGCTGAAAGAAGCCAAGGAGATCGTCAACGCCGGCGACCCCGACCGTGAAGGCCAGTTGCTGGTCGATGAAGTGCTGGAGCACTTCAAGAGCAGCAAGCCGGCGCGCCGCTTTTGGGTGTCTGCCCAGGATTCGGTTTCCGTCAAGCGCGGCCTGGCCGCCTTGAAGGAAAACACCACGTACAAGGGCTGGGCCGATGCCGCACGCGGGCGGCAGCGGGCCGACTGGCTGATCGGCATGAACCTAAGTCGCGCCTACACCCTGCGGGCGCAGCGCGGCGGTTCGCGCGCCCTGCTGACCGTGGGCCGCGTGCAGACCCCGACGCTCGCGCTTGTTGTCGGCCGCGACCGCGAGATCGAGGCGTTCAAGCCGGTGCCGTACCACACCATCAAGGCCGTGGTCGAGCACGCCGGCGGCAGCTTCGCCGCCGCCTGGAAAGCGAAGGAAGATCAAGCCGGCCTGGACAGCGAAGGCCGCCTTGTTGATACCGCCGTCGCGGATGCCCTGGTGGCCGCCGTCAAGGGCCAGCCGGGCACCATCGCCACCTACAAGCAGGAAGCCAAGAAGAAGAACCAGCCGCTGGCCTTCGCGCTGTCCGACATTACCGCGCTGGCGTCCGCGCGCTACGGGTACAGCGCCGAGGACGTGCTGAACACCTGCCAGGCGCTCTACGAGACGCACAAGCTGACCAGCTACCCGCGCACCGACTGCGCCTACCTGCCGGAGTCGCAGCACGCCGACGCGCCGCGCGTCCTGGAGGCCGTCAAGCACGTGAACCCCGAGCTGGCCGGCCTGGTCGATGCTGCCGACCCGCGCATCAAGTCCAAGACGTGGGACGACTCGAAGATCACCGCCCACCACGGCATCGTGCCGACCATGCAGAAAGGCAGCAAGGCCGGCTTGAGCGAGCGCGAGCGCAACATCTACGAGCTGATCGTCCGCGCCTACCTGGCGCAGTTCTACCCGCTGCACGAGTACATGCAAACCACGGTCGGCGTGGAGATCGCCGGCGAGAACTTCGCCGCGTCCGGCAAGGTGGTCACGCGCAACGGCTGGCGTGACGTGTTCGAGCAGGCCGACGAAGAGGACGCCAAGGAAGGCGACGACGAGAACGGCGCGCAGACCCTGCCACCGATGAAGCAAGGCGACGGTGTGACCTGCACCGAGGCCACCCGACGCGATGCGAAAACCAAGCCGCCGGCGCGCTTCACCGAGGGCACGCTGATTCGCGCGATGGAGAACATCCACAAGTTCGTGAGCGACCCGGAGCACAAGAAGATGCTGCGCGAAGGCGATGGCATCGGCACGTCCGCCACGCGCGCATCCATCATTTCCGAGCTGAAACGCCGCGAGTTCCTGGAAACCAAGGGCAAGCAGATCGTCAGCACGACGCTGGGCCGCAGCGTCATCGACGCGCTGCCCGAGGTGGTGCGAAGCCCGGTGCTGACCGCCCTTTACGAACGCATGTTGAAGGGCGTCGAGCTGGGCACGGCGGCCCTGGACGCCTTCATTACGAAGCAAGAGGCGTTCATCCGCGACCAGGTGGCGAAGGCCAACAGCGGAGCCGTGAGCATCGCCGGCGGCAAGGAAGCCACGCCGGTTTCGTCCCTGCACAAGTGCATGGCTTGCGGCAATGGCTTGTCGCGCAGGCCGGCCAAGCGCAAGGGGCAATTCTGGTGGGGATGCAGCAACTTCCCCACGTGCAAGCAGACCTATCCCGACCTGAAAGGCCGGCCCGACTACAGCAAGGGCCGCAATGGCCCAGCCGAGTAACCACCAAGACGAAGGAGCATGACCATGAACCAGCAAAACACCACCCAGGCCGATGACGTGCTGCCCGAGCTGCCCGCCATTGACGACAACGCGGCCGCCGCCGGCGCGCTGCGCGAGAAGCTGGCCGACGCGGCGACGCCCGGCTACCAGGCCGAGTTCGACCCCGAGGAAGCCGAGCGCGCCGGCGCGTTCGTGGAGGACGCATTGAGCGAGCAGGACGCCGCAGAGAGCGGCGACGACCTGGCGGCCCTGGCCTCGCAGGGCGACGACCAGGCCCCGGCCTTCATCACCGAAGGCGGCCCGAGCGACGACCTTCCGCCCTTCGTCAATACGACCAACATCCGCGAGCTGTACGACTGGAAGCCGGGCGAATCGCTGGACGAGGCCATCGCGCGCAAGAAGGCGCAGGAGGGCTAACCCATGCCGATCAACCAGGCCGAGGCGCAAGCCGTCACCCTGGCGTTCGTCCGAGACTATCCCGGCGCGCTGGAGCTGGCCTATCGGTTCCGCGACAACACCGGCGAGCTGTACGGCCACCGGGCAGCAGAAGTCCCGGCAGACCTCAAGGGCGGCTATGTCCCGAAGGAGACGATCCACAACGGCCGGGCCTACCGTGGCCGCGTGGACGTGCCCCTGGCGAACATGGACGACGCCGCCGACCTGGTGCTGACGCTGCGGCATGAAGTGCTGGGCCACTACGGGGCCAACACCTTCAAGCCGGCCGAGAAACGCGCCCTGCTGGACGGCCTGATCGCCGCCCGCGAGGAACCGAGCCTGAAACCACGCTGGGAGGACATCAACCGCCGCTATGCCGGCGCTTCGATGGACGTGCGCGCGGAAGAGGTTTGGGCGCTGCATTGCGAAAGCATCGCGCCCGGCCAGCACGCGGGCCAGGCCCAGGTGCTGGAGCGCGGCCAGCAGTCATTCATGGAAACCTGCATCGCCCGCGTGCGGCCCATGCAAGTCGCCGACCTGCACAACATCGTGTGCATGGTCGCGGATGGCCTTCACGACCGTTCCAGGACGCAGCAGACCTTTCCGCAGATCAACGAACTATTCCGAAGGGATGAAGCAATGGAACCCAAGAAGCCATTTCATGAAGTCGTTGCCGAAAAACTGATCGAGCAGCTCAAGGCAGGCACCGCGCCGTGGCAACGGCCGTGGGAGCCTGGCGAGCCGAACGCCTACCTGCCGATGAACCCGACCACCGGCAAGCGGTACAAGGGCATCAACGCCATTCACTTGATGGCCCAGGGCCGCAGCGATGGCCGTTGGATGACCTACAAGCAGGCCGCCGCCGTGGGCGCGCAGGTTCGCAAGGGCGAGAAGGGAACGCCTGTCCAATACTGGAAGTTCAGCGAGGAACAGAACAAGGTCGATGAGAGCGGCCGGCCCGTTCTCAACGCGAAGGGCGAGCCGGTCAAGGAAACCGTGCAGCTCGAACGCCCGCGCGTGTTCTTCGCCACGGTGTTCAACGCCGAGCAGATCGACGGCCTGCCGCCGATCCAGAAGAAGGAACAGACCTGGAGCGCCGTCGAGCGCGCCGAGCACATCCTGAAAGCGTCCGGTGCGTCGATCACGCACGCGCCTGGTGATCGCGCGTTCTACCGGCCCGCGACCGACAGCATCCACCTTCCCGACCGGGGCCAGTTCCCCACCGCCGACAACTACTACGCGACCGCCCTGCATGAGCTGGGCCACTGGACGGGCCACCCGTCCCGCCTTGACCGCGACCTGGCCCATCCCTTCGGTTCCGAGGGGTACGCCAAGGAAGAGCTGCGCGCCGAGATCGCTTCCATGATCGTCGGCGACGAGCTGGGCATCGGCCACGATCCGGGCCAGCACGCCGCCTATGTCGGTTCCTGGATCAAGGCCCTGCAAGACGAGCCGCTGGAAGTGTTCCGCGCCGCTGCCGACGCCGAGAAGATTCACGACTACGTGCTGGCCTTCGAGCAGAAGCAGGTTCAGGAACAAGAGCAGGCCCAGGTGCAGCAGCCCGAGCAGCACTACTCCGATTTGACGCTCCAGGCCCTGGTCGAAAAACACGGCTGGGAGGTTGCCTACAGCGGCTTGCAAGAGCCTGGCCGTGTGGATTCCGTCCATCGCACCTTTGAAGGTGTCGGGCCGCTGGGCACCATGACCACCCCGAACGGCGAGCGGCGCTTGTCGGCCGGCTACCACGACGACGCCGAGCGCCGGCGCTACGTCACGTTGAAGCTGGGCGACCAGGTGATCGGCGATGCCGATGGCCGCGACCAGAAGCCGGAAGAGATCGCCCGCCAGATCAACGCCAAGGCCGAGCAGTACGCCGACGAGCGGCGCGTCAAGAACGGCCTGGAGCCGATCTACAGCATCGCCTCGCAGCAGGCCGAGGCCCAGCAGCTCAATGATGAGCTGCGCGAGCACGGCCAGGAGATCGTTTCTCACCTGGACGCGCAATCGCGGTGGGCGGATGGCGAGCGCATCTTTGCCTTCCACGAACAAGACGAACAACCGCACCAGGTCAGAAGCCTGGCCGAGCTGGAGAGCTACGCGCCCGATCAACTGCTGGCCCTGCCGGCGCTGGCCCAGGAGCAAGAGGCAAAGCCCTTGTCCGTGGCCGAACGCACGGCCGAGCAGCACGAGGCCATGAAGGCTGCCGACGATGCTTTCCAGCGCGAGCTGGTGCGCGCCTATGGCGAGAACAACGCCGGCGATGCCCGCTACAAGACCCAGCACGACGATGAGGCCGTGCAGAAGGCCGGCGATGCCTTCGTGGCCGCGTCGAACGCCTGGCGTGAGGCCGTGCGCGATGCCCGTCAAACCGTTGCGAGTCAGGAGGCCACGATGCAAGTACCCCAGCAGACCGACCAGGCCGAAGCCTGGATGTTGAAGCACGTCGAGCTGGGCACGGTGGGCCGTGCGCTCGAAGGCGCGACCCTGGAGCAGATCGACCGCGCCCTGGACGTGCTGGATCGCATGCAGCCGATGAACACGCAAAACGAGTTCTGGACGCGGCACGAGCTGCCCTACGACCTGGAGCCGCTGGAAGCGAAGATCAACGACGCAATAGATCACCTGGTCGAAGAGCGCCGGCCGGATGCCGTAGTCGCTGCAACGCGGCTTGACCTGGCAACCGGCAACACCAATTCACGCGAGCGCGACCGCCAAGCCTTCCACCTGGCGGCCGACGATGCGCTGGGCTTCCCCCTGCCCCACGACTGGACGGGTGAAGTGCGGGTTGTCGGCGTGGTCGAGCGTGACGGCGAGACGCGGGCCGCCGACCTGGCCACGGAGACGCCGGAGGCGTACCACCTGTACGCCCGGAAGGGCGAAGCGCAGTTCGGCGAGGATGCCTTTGCCTACCTCACCGCCACCCGCACGCTGGGCGAGGCCGACGAGCTGGCCGACCGCCTGGCGCTGATCGACGCCAATTCGCAGACGGACGAGTACGAGAAGGCGACCCGGCTTGCCCGCGTGCAAGAGGATCGCGTCCGCCGCGACCCGAACAGCACCGACGAGGACATTTCAGCGGCTAAAGAAGCCCGGAAGGCGCTGGAGGCCAAAGCGTTCGTCGCGGCCGAGGAAGCCAAGAACTCCCAGCGGGTCGATGACGAGCGCGGCGACTCCGTGGAGCACCAGGCACCGCAGGAACAGCGCGTGGCTGCGGCCGACCAGCAGCCGGCCCAGGCCAGCCAGGCAACCGAACGGCAGTACATCAGCGTGCCGTTCAAAGAGAAGGACGAGGCCAAGCAGCTCGGAGCGCGCTGGGATCGCAAGGAACAGTCCTGGTACGTGCCGGCGGGAGTGGATGCGGCCCCCTTCGCCAAATGGTCGCAGGGAGCCGCTACGCCGGCCGTAGAGGCCAAGCCGACCCAGCAGGCACCCGAGGCCCAGGACGGCGGCCAGAAGGCCGCACAGGCCGTCCAGCAGGCCCGGCAGTACCTTGCCGTGCCCTACGAGCAGCGCAACGCCGCCAAGGCCGCCGGCGCGCTTTGGGACAAGGCCGCGAAGTCCTGGTATGCCGGCCCTCGCGCCGACATGGCGAAGCTGGAACAGTGGAAGCCCGAGAACGTGCAGGCCCAGCAGGGGCCAGCGATGACGCCAAGGGAAGAGTTCGCCGAGGCCATGCGCAGCGCCGGCCTGTTCACCGGCAGCAACGCCCAGGGCGATCACCCGATCATGGACGGCAAGCGGCATCGCGTGCCGGTCGAGGGCGGCAAGAAGGGCACGCTCGATGGCTTCTATGTCGGCCACCTGGACGGCCACCCGGCCGGCCGGATCATCAACAACAAGACCGGCACGGACATTACCTGGAAGAGCAAGGGCTACGCCTTGAGCGACCAGGAGAAGGCCAAGCTCCAGGCCGAGGCGGCCGAGAAGCTGGCCCAGCGTGCCGCCGAGCAAGACAAGCTCCAGGAAGCCACCGCGCAGCGCGTCGGCCGCCAGATGCCCGACCTGGTGCCGGTCGAGCAGCCGACGCCCTACCTGCAAGCCAAGGGCATCGAGGCCCACGCCGGCGTGTTCACCGACCGCGAGGGCCAGAAAACCTACATCCCCGCCTTCGACGTGGACGGCAAGCAGTGGACGATGCAGTACATCCAGGAGGACGGCACCAAGCGGTTCGCCAAGGACAGCAAGAAGGAAGGATGCTTCCACCCGGTCGGCGGCATGGATGCGCTGGCCGCAGCGCCGGCGCTGGTGATCGCCGAGGGCTATGCCACGGCCGCGAGCCTGGCCGAAGGGCTGGGGCATGCCACCGTGGCCGCGTTCGACTCGGGCAACCTGCCGCACGTGGCCCGCGCCCTGCGCGAGAAGTTCCCCGACAAGCCCATCGTGATCGCCGGCGACGACGACAAGGCCCAGGAGATCGAGCGCGGCCACAACCCCGGCCGCGCCAAGGCCGAGGAAGCCGCGAAGGCCGTAGGCGGCAAGGCCATCTTCCCGATCTTCGCGCCGGGCGAGCAGCAGGCGAACCCCAAGGGCTTCACCGACTTCAACGACCTGGCGAACAAGAGCGAGCTGGGCCGCGACGGCCTCAAGCGCCAGGTCGGCGCAGCCGTGGGCCAGGTGCTGATCGAGGAAGGCCGCCGACAGCAGCAGGAGCAGCGCCAGGAGCGTGCGGAGAAGCAACAGCAGCAGCCGGAACGCCCGCGCCGCGCGGCACGCATCGGCTAAAGTCCCGGAGGGCTGCAACCACACGCGCGGTTTCCTCCCTCCCTGGCCGCCGGCAGTCATCGCCGCCTCGCACCCCGAGGCGGCTTTTTTTTGCTCGAGCATCGCCGCATCCGACGATGCCACCAGGCCCGCGCACGTCGAGCTGCAGCATCGCCATTTCCGGCGATGCACGCCGGCGCGGTCGACCATCGCCAGTTCCGACGATGGCGGCCGCCCTGCCCGCCTGGATCTCGCATCGCCATTTCGGGGTCTCCTCGTTTTCAGTGCAATAAGTGACGGTACGCAAAGCTAGCACTGGCGCGGGGGTGGTCTGGGTAGACCGTTGATTTCATTGACTTTCCTGTTCGCTTTGTAAACGGGTATGGTGGCCTCCCACTTTTGAGGTTCACGATGCAGGGTTGGCACACAACGTTTTTGGGGATGCGTGGGCTCCCCCGCGATATCAGCGACTTCGAGATGAAGGCATTTTTCACCTTCGATGGTGCCGAGCGCGACGCAATCAATGCACGCCGAGGTGATTCCCACAAGCTTGGTCTGGCGCTCCATATTGGTTTCCTGCGCATGAGTGGGCGTTTGCTCGGTGCCTTTCGGGTAATTCCAGTAGCCTTGTGGCGCCACCTTGGCAACGAGCTTGGCATTGCAGCACCAGAAGTCGCCTCGCTGAGAGCCATGTATGAACGCGGGCGCACGCTATTCGATCACCAACAAGTAGCCTGCACGGTCCTTGGATTCCAGTGGATGAGCGAGCACCAGCGCCGCTCACTGGTACGTGAACTGCGCGACGAAGTGGCGCGCTGCGCCGACCGCGATCAGCTACTCGTGCGGGCGCGTCAATGGCTGTACAAGAACAAGCTGGTGATCGTGCACGAGCGGGCAATTCGGACACTGATTGCGGCGGCACTTGCCCAGCTTGAAGTTGAAACAGGCACCGCCATCGCCGCCAGCGTTGATCCAGCAACACTTGATCGCTGGCGAGCCTCAGTTTCAGAGCTGCGCCCAGATGGACAAACCCAGCAGAGTTGGCTATGGGCTGCACCGGCGAAACACTCAACCCGCCAAATCAGCGAGGTACTGGAGCGCATCGACCTGCTTTACACGCTGGACGTTCATAAGCACCTGGCAGACATCCCCGATCTCATCTTGCGCCGCTACGCGCGCCGACTTGTCTCCAGGCCGCCCTCAGCCGGAGCCAAGATCAAAGAGCCAGCGCGCACCGTGGAGGTCGCATGCTTTCTTCGGTATTGCCTGTTCACCACCACAGACCAGTTGATCCTTATGGTGCAGCGCCGGATCGCCGATCTGTGGCGTCAGGCTGCCGCCGATGTCCCCGCTACCGTCAATTGGGCCGCAATGTACAAAACGCTGCTCGGCGAACTTGTTGCCTTGAGCGCGCAAGGTGCGGTGCCAGATGCTGAGTTGCGTGCCCGTCTTGAAGCCTTGATCACCGAAACCCAGAAACGCAAACCACCGAGCAGGGCCTCCCTGGTCCGCGAGGGATTGATTGATGGAATTCGCCCCGTGCGGTCGTTGCTCGTCGCCATTGCAAAGCTGCCCTGGCAGGCCACCGGCGAGCATCCTGCCATCGAGTACCTTGCCAAGCTGCAAGCTTTATATCTCAAAGGATCCAGAAAGCTGCCAGTTGAAGTGGTGGCACCAAGTCTGGGAATGATCTGGCAGGTTTCGATCTCCAGCCCAGACCGGGAACGGGCGTTTCAGGCGTTGGAGGTGGCCACCCTGTTTGCCCTGCGCCGCGCGGTGCGCAATGGCTCGGTCTGGATTGAGCACAGCCTGAGCTTTCGGGGTCGTGCGCGCTTGTTCTTCACGGACGAGCGTTGGCAGGCAGAGTCCAAGAAACACTATGCCCGTCTATCGTTACCCAGCAAGGCTGCCACTTTCTTGAAGCCTTTGCTGGCCAGAGTAACTGCCGGTGTCGATGCGGTGGCCGCTGCAGCCCGCAGTGGCGTACTGCGCGTGGATGATGAACTCCATTTGTCGCCATTGCCCGCAGAGGACGAAGACCCAGAAGTGACCAAGCTGCGCGCGGCTTTGGATCACCGCATCGGTGAGGTTCAATTGCCGGAAGTGATTCTGGCCGTTGACGCCCAGGTGCGCTTTAGCTGGATCATGCTCGGACGTGAGCCGCGCTCTACCGACGAGCTGCTGATGGTCTATGCCGGCATCATGGCCCACGGCACCAGTCTGACTGCGGTCGAATGCGCGCGCATGATTCCGCAATTGTCTGCCACCAGCATTCGCCAGGCCATGCGCTGGGCGCGGGACGAACGGCGTCTGAGCCAGGCCTGCCAGGCTGTGCTGGAATTCATGCAGCGACACCCGATTGCCGCCACCTGGGGGCGGTCCGATTTGGCATCTTCTGACATGATGAGCATGGAGACCACCAAACGGGTGTGGCAAGCCCGGCTTGATCCTCGGCGCAACACACCTTCCATTGGAATCTACTCCCATGTAAAAGACCGGTGGGGCATCTTCCATGCGCAGCCCTTTGTGCTCAATGAGCGCCAGGCGGGCGTGGCCATTGAAGGTGTCATCCGCCAAGAAAAGCTGGAGACCAGCCAGCTTGCTGTGGATACCCATGGCTACACCGACTTTGCCATGTCACATGCCCGTTTGCTTGGTTTTGATCTTTGCCCGCGGTTGAAGGAACTCAAACAGCGCCACCTCTTTGTGCCACGCGGCACCAAAGTGCCCGCAGAAATCGCTGCGGTGTGCGAAGCCAATGTCGACGTCGCTTTGATCGAAAAGCATTGGGATAGTCTGGTGCACCTGGCAGCCTCGGTCATGAGCGGACATGCCAGTGCGGTGGCAGCTCTTGCGCGGTTCGGTTCTGCCGCCCAGGGCGATCCAATCTATGAGGCTGGCGTGCAATTGGGGCGGTTGCTGCGTACGGCGTTTTTGGCTGACTACTTTGTCAAGGACGCTTTCAGGAACGAGTTGCGCCGGGTGCTCAATCGGGGCGAGGCTGTTAACGCCCTCAAGCGCGCCATTTATACCGGCCGGATCAGCCCGGCGCAGGCCAAACGTGTCGATGAAATGCAGGCTGTGGCCGATGCGTTGAGCCTGATGGCCAACATCGTGATGGCGTGGAATACCTCACAGATGCAGGCGGTCCTGGATCGCTGGTCGAACCGCCGCCAGGTCATTCCACCGGAACTGATCGGGAAGATTGCGCCCACCAGGCTGGAGAGCATCAACTTGCGGGGTGTGTTTCGCTTCCCGGTTGACCGCTATGCTGACCAAATCCTGCCTTCGCGGCCAAATGCATCGATAACTGGCACCAATGGATGAAACCGACCACGGTTTGACGCCACGAATCGCAGATTTGAAAGTGAACAGGAAAGTCAATGAAATCAACGATCTACCAACACCACCTCCGCGCCAGTGCTAGCTTTTCGTACCGTCACTTATTGCACTGAAAACGAGGAGACCCCTAGACGCCGCACCCCGCCCACTATATGATGCAATGTTATGTTGAAGCCATTTAACATAATCTATATCGTATAACGCCGCACCTTGGGCCGCTCGGCGGCGACTCACGACGTATTTGCGAAATTGGGCCGCAGTGCCTTTTGCTCATCGTGACAACATGATGGGAGGCATGAAACACGCATACCGCCTCATCGTTCTGCTCGTGATTGGTAAGCGGCCGGCCATCCCACCTTGGCTAGGCATCGGTGTGGGATGCCGCTAGATTGGCTATCGGAGGTTCAGGATGCGCCGGGCACCGCTGAGCACTATCAGCGCAATGACTGCGCCAATCACGAGGTCAGGGTACGAGGAGCCCGTCCAAGCGACCAAAACACCAGCGACTATCACCCCCGCGTTTGCGATCACATCATTCGCAGAAAAAATGTAGCTTGCCGTCATGTGGGCGCCCCGATCCCGCTTCTTGGCGATCAGCACCAGGCAGGTGACGTTGGCGATCAATGCGACCAGCCCGATACTCATCATGAGCATGGACGCCGGCTCACTTCCCACAACTGCCCGCCGAACGACCTCCAAAAGCGCGCCAAGCGCAAGCACGACTTGCAACAAACCAGCGATGTGCGCTGCCTTCATCTTCAAGGCGGCGGCGCGGCCCACCGCATAGAGCGCCAGTCCGTAGACCGCCGCATCGGCGAACATGTCAAGCGAGTCCGCTATGAGACCTGTGGACTGGGCGATCAGGCCAACGATCAACTCAAAGACAAACATCGCACCGTTGATAGCGAGCAGCAGCTTTAAGGTCCGAGCCTCAGAGGCATTCCCCTCTGCGTCTGGGGCCGTAGACTCGTCGCTTTGCACGCTGTCCAACACTTGCGCGCCGAGGTTGAGAGGGATGAGACGGCCCAGCAGCTCTTGCGTACTTCCCCCATGCTGCACGGTGAGTACACGGTCCTTCAGATCGAAGTCCAGTGCCGCAACAGCCGACGCATCGGCCAGCGCCATCCGAATGAGATTCTCCTCCGACGGGCAATCCATCTTCGGCACGGAGAAACGCGTCTTCCACTGCCCGCCTTCGGTGCGCCTCTCGCTTGTCAGCAGAACCGCACCCAAGTTCAGGGGCGTCAGCTTCTGGGCGATCCTGGCGGGCTCGCCCGAGTGCACCACCCGGAGCTGCCGATGGGCCAGATCGAAGGTCATCGGCCCAACCCCGGTCAGACCACCCAGCGCCATGCGAATGAGGTTCTCCTCGGAGGGGCAGTCCATTCCCGGAACTGAAAATGTGCTCTCCACGGAAGCAATGGCGCTTGGGGCCTCGTCGACCGTCTGCGAATTGCAACTGCTCGAGCAGCTACTGCTTTGACATGTACTCATGTCCCGTATTAGAAACCCTCAAGTAGCTGTAGAGTCAAGCGGTAGGTAGGCAAATATGAAAATCGGTGAACTATCGTCATTGGCAGGGTGCTCCGTTCCCGCGGTGCGCTTTTATGAAGCAGAGGGCCTTCTGCAGGCGCCCCTGCGGGCCGCCAACAACTATCGGCAATATGGCCAACAGCATGTCGACAGGTTGGCCTTCATCGTTCGGTGCCGCTCGCTGGACATGTCGCACGACGATATCCGGGCTCTGCTGCAGTTGCAGGACGACCCCGCCATGTCCTGCGACGAGGTCAATGCCTTGCTAGACGATCAAATGCGCTTGGTAGAGCAGCGAATCGCCGAGTTGCAGGCGCTGCGCAAGCAACTGCGTGCCATCCGCAGTACCTGTGCGGGAGGGGTATGCGTTGGCGATTGCGGTGCACTTGAATCGCTGCGCAGCGCCACTGGGGCAAGCTGGCCAACCGTTCGCTGAGCGGAGCCTCAAATAACGACATTCAGCTCGGTGCGAACCAACGATGCGGTAGCAACTCGTGAACCAGGCTAACCCGTTGCGTCGGCAAGCGAGCCAAAACGTCCTTGAGATACGCATAGGGATCATGCCCATTGAGTCGTGCTGACTGGATGAGCGTCATGACGGCTGCTGCCCTCTGACCAGCTCGTAGGCTGCCCGCAAAGAGCCAGTTGTTGCGGCCAATGGCAATCGGCCGAATCTGGTTCTCGATCCAGTTGTTGTCCACGGGCAGCTGTCCGTCATCGACGAACCGGGTCAAAGCCTCCCAGCGCCGCAAGCTGTAGTCCTGAGGTTGCCCCTGAAAAGTGGAGTTCTTAGCCCTTGTTGAAAATACCGACAAGGAGTTCAGAGATGAGTGAAAAGCAGGTGCGTGCGCAGTACACGCGAGAGTTCAAGCTGGAGGCTGTTCGGCAGGTGCGCTCGGGTCAGCCGATTGCGGTGGTGGCCAAGGTACTGGGCATCCCCAAAGCGAGCCTGGGCAACTGGGTGCGGCTGTCAGCCAAGGGAGAATTGGACGGTGCGGGCGGTGGTGACAAGAGCATCCAAGTCTCGCCCGAGAAAATGGAGATTGCTCGGCTGCGCGCCGAGAATGCCCGGCTTCGCATGGAGCGTGACGTTGCAAAAAAAGCCGCGGCGTACTTCGCGCAGGACACGCTGCGAGGTACGCCTGGATTCACCAAATGAGAAAGCTGTATCCGGTGAGTGTGTCCTGCGGTGTGCTGGAGGTGAGCGCGAGCGGGTACTTCAACTGGCTGCGCCGAGGCGAGTCTGGCCACGGTGGCCCTGGCCGGCGCTACAGCGACGAAGCCTTGCTGGCGCACATTCGTGCCATCCACGCCCAGGTCAAGGGCGAATACGGCTGGCCACGCATGCACAAGGAACTGCTGGCCCGAGGCATCCGTGTGGGCAAAGACCGGGTTCGCAAGCTCATGCAGCAGCACGCCATCAAGGCCAGGACGAAACGCAAGTTTGTGGTCACCACCGACAGCAGACACAGCCTGCCGGTGGCGCCCGACCTGGTGCAGCGGCGCTTCAAGCCCGAGGAGCCCAACCAGCTCTGGAGTGGCGACATCACCTACATCCAGACCGACGAGGGCTGGCTGTACCTGGCTGCGGTCATCGACCTGTTCAGCCGTCAGGTGGTGGGCTGGAGCCTGCAGCCGCACATGCAGGCGGGCTTGGTCAAGGACGCGCTGGCCATGGCGTGGTGGCGCCGTAGACCGCCTCCTGGGGTGATATTCCACAGCGACCGGGGCAGCCAGTATTGCAGCGCAGAGTTCCAGCAGGCCCTGAAGAACTGGGGCATCCAATCATCGATGAGCCGCAAGGGGAACTGTTGGGACAACGCACCGACGGAAAGCTTCTGGGGGCGGCTGAAAACCGCCAGCGTGCATGGGTGCAAATTCGCCACCCGTGAGCAGGCAAGTCAGGCGGTGATGGACTGGATGGCCTTCTACAATCACCGAAGGTTGCATTCGTCACTGGGCTACCTCAGCCCGATGCAATACGAGCAGCGCTGGTACGAGGCACAGCGTAAAAAGGCCGCGTGAATCGTGGGTTAAGAACTACACGAAACAGGGGCAAGGTCACACCTCACCCTGAAGCATTGCACCATGACAGCCCAGCGAAAAGGCGATTTGCCAACAAAGCTTTGCGCCTGTTGCCAGCGCCCGATGGCCTGGCGCAAAAAATGGGCCAAGGTGTGGGACGAAGTGAAGTACTGCCCAGCAGTGGTATTTCGGGATGAAGCTGCACATTGGCGTGGACAGCCGCACCGGGCTGGCGCACAGCGCTGTGGTGACAGCAGCCAACGTGCACGACAAGCACCCGCTGCCCGATCTGCTGCACGGCAATGAGCAGCGTGTGTATGGCGACAGTGCCTACGCCAGCCAGAAGGCGTTGATCGGATCGAAGGCCCCCAAAGGCCCGGGACTTCACCAACCAGCGCGTGCGGAGGGGCGGCGAGATCGACGAGGCTGAGCGATCCAGGAACCACAACAAGTCCAAGGTCCGCGCCCGGGTCGAACACGTCTTCGCTGTGGTCAAACGGCTCTGGGGCTTTGCCAAGGTGCGCTACCGGGGCCTGGCCAAGAACGCCACGCGCTCGTTTGTGGTGCTGGGTCTGGCCAACATCCACCTGGCGCGCCAGCGCCTCGTGGCATGAGTGCGCCCGCAGCGGGCGCCAAGGGCGGATGAAGACGCCCAGAAGGGTCTCAGGTCGCCTCAGAATGCGTGATTCGCCGACCTAATCCCGCATGTCGAAATCGGCCAGCGAGGTTCGTTGAGATCTACGGCTTGTTCAGCGCAGCCTTAAATCCGCCGCCTGTCGCCGCGGCGGCCTGGCGGGTCAGGATGTCGCAGGTCAGGCGGATATGGGCTTCCAGCGCCAGCGCGGCGCGGGCCTCCTGCCGCGCCATCGCCGCGAGAAAGATGCTCTCGTGCTCGGCGTGCACATCGCGGTCGAAGCCCGGCGTGGCGCCGATGCGGATGGCGATGTGGCGGTAGCGCTCGCCGTGGCGGTAGAGGATGTCCAGCAGGTGCCGCGTCCAGGGTGAGCTGTGGCCCGCGATCAGGGTTTCGTGGAAGTGGCGGTTGGCGCGCTCCCACTGGTCCGGGTCGCGGCCGGCGCCGCCCTCCTCGGCCACGCTGAGCCGTGCAAAGGCCCCGCGCACCGAGCGCTCCCAGCCCGCGTCGCCGAGCCGGATCGACTGGCGCAGCGCTTCGGTTTCCAGCCGCACGCGGGTGTCGGTCAGGTCGCGCAGATCGTCCAGCGAGACCGCGCTGACGCGGTAGCCGCGCTGGCCTTCGACCGTGACCAGCGCGTCGGACACCAGCAGCGCCAGCGCCTCCCGCAGCGTGCCGGCGCCCACGCCGTAGTGGTCCTTGAGGTGCTCGACGCGCAGGCGCTGGCCCGGCTGCAGATCGCCACACACGATGTCGTGACGCAGCGCCCGGTAGGCGCGTTCGGTGAGCGTGCGGGGTTCGGGTTCGTCGCTGCGCGGCGCAGGGCCGGCAGCGTGGACGGGTTGGAGCAGTGTGTGCAACATGAACGTGCTCAGTCGGGTTCGGGGTTCTGGGCGCGCTTGAGCCGGTAGGCCAGCTGCGCGCGGCTCAGACCCAGCAGGCGGGCGGCGCCGGCCAGATTGCCGCGGCTGCGCTCGACCGCCAGGGCCAGCACCTGCGCCTCCAGGGTCTCGATCGGCACGCCGGCATCGAGCACCTGCGCGCACAGGCGCAGCTCGTCCTCGGGCGCACGGCGCGCCAGCCGGCCCTGCGGGTCGATGCCGTCCTGCGCCGGCTCGGACTGGTTGGGGAACAGGTGCTCGACCTCGATCACGCCGCCCTGCGCCGCCAGGATCACGCCGCGCTCGACCAGGTTCTCCAGCTCGCGCACGTTGCCGGGCCAGCGGTGGCGAGCCAGCGCTTGCAGCGCGCGGTCGCTGAAGCCGCCCAGGCGCTTCTGGTGCAGCGCGGTGAAGCGCGCCAGCAGGTGCCGAGCCAGCGGCTCGATGTCGCTGCTGCGTTCGCGCAGCGGCGGGATGCAGATCGGGTAGACGTTGAGGCGGTAGAACAGGTCGCGCCGGAACTGCCCGCGTTCGACCGCGGCTTCGAGGTTGACGTTGGTCGCCGTCACGAGGCGCACGTTGACCTTGCGCGCGCTCTCGCTGCCCAGGCGCTCGATCTCGCCCTCCTGCAGCACGCGCAGCAGCTTGGCCTGCGCCGGCAGCGGCATGTCGCCCACCTCGTCGAGGAACAGCGTGCCGCCTTCGGCCCGCTCGAAGCGGCCGGCCCGCGCCGCGTGGGCACCGGTGAAGGCGCCCTTCTCGACGCCGAACAGCTCGGCCTCGATCAGCTCGGCCGGCAGCGCCGCGCAGTTGACCGCCACGAACGGCCCGGCGGCGCGCTCGGAGTGTTCGTGCAGTGCGCGCGCGAAGCGCTCCTTGCCCACGCCGGTCTCGCCGGTGAGCAGCACCGTCACCTGCGTCGCCGCGGCGCGGCGCATCAGGTCGTGCGCGTGCTGGAAGCCCGGCGAGGAGCCGACCAGCATGCCACCCGACTCGGCCGGCTCCAGCGTGTTCTTCAACGCCTCGACCTGCTGGCTCAGCGCGGCCATCTTCTCCAGCAGCGAGTCGTCCTCGAAGTACTGGCGGTGCGCGTCACCGTCGGGCCACTCGTCGATCGGCCGGCCTTCGATCAGGCAATGGTCGTCGCCGCAGGCCGAACACTTCGTCTCCTTGTACAGGATCAGCCGGCCCATGAAGGCGCTGGTGTAGCCGCTCGCGTAACCCAGCAGGGTCCAGCAGGCCGGCTCGTCGACCACGCCGTATTGCAGCCGGTGCGCGTGCGCCTCCCAGGAGTCGTCCCAGCGGAACACGCCCTCGAAGCGGCCGGCCGCGGCGTCCATCTCCAGCCGCACCGGCGTGACGCGCGCCGCGCCTTCGAGCATGTGCAGCTGCGGCCCGACCAGGAACATGTCTTCCAGTGTCTTCTTGCCGCGCGTCTTGGCCGCGAAGCCCGCATCGTGCAGGCCGCAGGCATAGCCCATGCGCGTGAGCAGGCGCCGCGCGTGGTCCTTGCCGACCGAGGTGATGAGGTCGTGGCGCAGCGCCGTCAGCGCCGCGGTGTGCAGCAGCACCATGCGCCGCTCGCCCAGCCAGATGGCGCCGCTGTGCGGCTCGAAGCGCAGCAGCCGGCGCAGGTCGTTGTCGGGCGGGTAGGTCAGATGGGGGTCCAAAGGTGTCTCCGGTGGGTCGCTCTGCGGCGACTGAAATCTCGATATTTTCCGCCAAACGCCCCAAATCGACAAACCGGCGAAGCAGTGCCTGAATTTGATCATTTGATCACTCGCAGCAAAAAGCGCCTCATCAAATCGAGATTTTTCTCACGTGCTGCGCCGCAACAGTCCAAGAAACAGACTATCGAAGGGTGTTGGGCGATCCAGATGCTGCGCTGCACACCGACATTTTTCTCAGGGATTTCCCTGAAATATCGAGATTTTTGGCCCAACCCCGGCGGACTGGCACGCCATCTGCGAGAGGGGACGCGTCCGACAACGCACCGACCGCCCCAAGCACCATGCCCCAGACCACCGACACCTCCCTGCCCGCCGTCGACGCCTCGCTGCGCTTCGTGCGGGTGATCGAGCGCCGTGCCGACGGCCTGGTCGCCTTCGAGTTCTCGATCGGCTGGCCGGAGCTGGCAGTGGAGCTGATGCTGCCGGCCCCGGCCTTCGAGGCCTTCTGCGTCAACAACCGGGTGCAGCGTCTGGACACCTGAGTTCCCGAGAGCCGTTCAACAACCATTCCAACGGAGACAAGCACCGATGAACATCGACCTGCAGGCGCGGGAGATCACGCCGCTGCGCCAGACCTACGCCCACGTGGCGAAATACATCGGCGGCGACAAGACCGCCAGCCGCTACCAGGAGGCCACCTTCGGCGCTCAGCCGATGGTCAACTTCCACTACCGGCCGACCTGGGACCCGGGCCACGAACTCTTCGACGCCAGCCGCAGCAAGATCGTGCTGGCCGACTGGTACGTGCTCAAAGACCCGCGCCAGTTTTATTACGCCACCTGGACCATGACCCGCGCCAAGCAGCAGGACGCGATGGAGGCCAACTTCCAGTTCGTCGAGCAGCGCGGCATGGTCGGCAAGATGCCCGACGGCGTGCGCGAGAAGGCCCTGACGGTGCTGATGCCGCTGCGCCACGCGGCCTGGGGCGCCAACATGAACAACGCGTCCATCTGCGCCTACGGTTTTGGCACTGCCTTCACCGCGCCGGCCATGTTCCACGCGATGGACAACCTGGGTGTGGCGCAGTACCTGACCCGCCTGGGCCTGGTGCTGGGCGAGCCGCAGTCGCTGGAAGACGGCAAGCAGGCCTGGCTGGACGCCCCCGAGTGGCAGGGTCTGCGCCGGCTGGTCGAGGACAGCTTCGTGGTCAGCGACCCGTTCGAGCTGTTCGTGGCGCAGAACTTCGCGCTCGACGGCCTGCTGTACCCGCTGATCTACGGTGGCTTCGTGGACGACCACGTCGCCCTGCAGGGCGGCACCGCGGTCGCGATGCTGACCAGCTTCATGCCCGAGTGGCACGACGAAACCGCGCGCTGGATCGACGCCGTCATCAAGGCCGCGGGCGCCGAATCGGACGCCAACAAAGCCCTGCTGCGCGACTGGGCCGGCCACTGGATGGACCGCGCCCAGGCCGCCCTCTCGCCCATCGCCCGCCTGGCCCTGGGCGAGACCGGAGAAACCGTGCTGAGCGACGCCCGCGTGCAGCTGCAGGCGCGGCTGGCCAAGACCGGCGTCACCGCCTGACCAGGCCTGAACAGGAGACCACAACATGTCCGACGTATTCATCGCCTTCCAGCACAACGAAGAGTCCCGTCCGGTGATCGACGCCATCGTGGCCGACAACCCGAACGCGGTGCTGACCCACCCGACCGGCCTGGTCAAGATCAATGCGCCCGGCAGCCTGACCATCCGCCGCGAAACCATCGAAGGCCTCACCGGGCGGCCCTACGACCTGCAAGCCATCCACGTCAACCTCGTCACCCTCTCGGGCTACATCGACGAGGACGACGACCAGCTCACGCTGAGCTGGAAGCACTGAACACAACGCAGAAGGAGACAACGCATGGACACCCGTGTTGCCAGCAAGAAGCTCGGCCTGAAAGAACGCTACGCCGCCATGACCCGCGGCCTGGGCTGGGAGACCAGCTACCAGCCGATGGACAAGGTGTTCCCGTACGACAAGTACGAGGGCATCAAGATCCACGACTGGGACAAGTGGCAGGACCCGTTCCGCCTGACCATGGACGCCTACTGGAAGTACCAGGGCGAGAAGGAGAAGAAGCTCTACGCCGTCATCGAGGCCTTCGCGCAGAACAACGGCCAGCTCGGCGTGTCCGACGCGCGCTACGTCAACGCGCTCAAGCTGTTCATCCAGGGCGTGACGCCGCTGGAGTACTACGCACACCGCGGCTTCGCCCATGTGGGCCGCCAGTTCACCGGCGAAGGCGCCCGCGTCGCGGCGCAGATGCAGTCCATCGACGAGCTGCGCCACTACCAGACCGAGACGCACGCGATCAGCCACTACAACAAGTACTTCAACGGCATTCACCACTCGAACCACTGGTACGACCGCGTGTGGTACCTGTCGGTGCCGAAGTCCTTCTTCGAAGACGCCTGCACCGGTGGTCCGTTCGAGTTCCTCACCGCCGTCAGCTTCAGCTTCGAGTACGTGCTGACCAACCTGCTGTTCGTGCCCTTCATGAGCGGCGCGGCGCACAACGGCGACATGTCCACCGTGACCTTCGGCTTCTCGGCGCAGAGCGACGAGAGCCGCCACATGACGCTGGGCATCGAGTGCATCAAGTTCCTGCTGGAGCAGGACCCGGACAACGTGCCCATCGTGCAGCGCTGGATCGACAAGTGGTTCTGGCGCGGCTACCGCCTGCTGACCCTGGTCGCGATGATGCAGGACTACATGCTGCCCAAGCGCGTGATGAGCTGGAAGGAAGCCTGGGAGATGTACGCCGAAGAAAACGGCGGCGCCCTGTTCAAGGACCTGGCGCGCTACGGCATCCGCGAGCCGGCCGGCTGGAAGCAGGCCTGCGAAGGCAAGGACCACATCAGCCACCAGGCCTGGGCCACCTTCTACAACTACAACGGCGCCGCCCCGTTCCACACCTGGGTGCCCAAGGAAGACGAACTGGCCTGGCTGAGCGAGAAGTACCCCGAGACCTTCGACAAGTACTACCGCCCGCGCTGGGAGTTCTGGCGCGACCAGGCCGCCGAAGGCAAGCGCTTCTACAACATGACGCTGCCGATGCTGTGCACCACCTGCCAGGTCCCGATGCTGTTCACCGAAGAGGGTGACCCCAGCAAGATCTGCTACCGCGACAGCGACTACAAGGCCTACAAGTACCACTTCTGCAGCGACCACTGCAAGAGCATCTTCGACCACGAGCCCGAGAAGTACGTGCAGAGCTGGCTGCCGGTGCACCAGATCTACCAGGGCCACTGCTTCCCCGAAGGCACCGACCCGACCGCCGAGGGCTTCGACCCGCTGATGGCCGTGCTCAAGTACTACGAGATGGAAGTCGGCCGCGACAACTTCGACTTCGAAGGTTCGGAAGACCAGAAGAACTTTGCCGCCTGGAAGGGCGAGCCCCTGGTGCAAGGAGAGCAGAAATGAGCGTCGTCGCCATCGCCCCCTACGAGTTCACGCCCAGGGATGTGCGCGAGAACTTCCCCGCCCCGCTGCTCTACATCGGCTGGGAAGACCACCTGATGTTCTGCGCCCCCGTCTGCCTGCCGCTGCCGCCGGACACCCCGTTCGGCGCGCTGTCGGCCGCGGTGCTGCCCGGCATCTACGGCTACCACCCGGACTTCGCCAAGATCGACTGGGCCAAGGCCGAGTGGAAGAAAAACGGCCAGCCCTGGCAACCCGATCCGGCCAAGTCGCTGGCCGACAACGGCCTGTTGCACAAGGACGCGATCCGCTTCAGAACCCCTGGGCTCACAGGGATCAAAGGTTCGTTCAGCTGATCGTTCCATGAGCTACCAACTGACCATCGAACCCCTGGGCGCGACCATCGAGGTCGACGAAGGGCAGACCGTGCTCGACGCGGCATTGCGCCAGGGCATCTACATTCCACACGCCTGCGGGCACGGCCTGTGCGGAACGTGCAAGGTGCAGGTGCTCGATGGCGAGGTGGACCATGGTGCGGCAAATCCGTTTGCGCTGATGGAATTTGAGCGCGATGAAGGCAAGTCGCTGGCCTGCTGCTGCACGCTGCAGAGCGACACCACCATCGAAGCCGAGATCGACGAGGAGCCCGATGCGCGCGTGATCCCGGTGCGCGACTTCGCGGCCACGGTCAGCCGCGTCGAGGACCTCACGCCCACCATCAAGGCGATCCACCTGCAGCTGGACAAGGCCATCGACTTCCAGGCGGGGCAGTACGTGCAGGTGGAAATCCCGGGCGTCGGCAGCCGCGCCTTCTCGATCGCCAATCAACCCGCCGACGTGGCCGCCACGAAGGGCATCGAGCTCAACGTGCGCAAGCTGCCCGGCGGCGCCGGCACCACCTGGCTGCACGAGCAGCTCAAGGCCGGCGACCGCCTGCGCGTGGCCGGCCCCTACGGCCGTTTCTTCGTGCGCGAGTCGGCGCGCCAGCCGATGCTGTTCATGGCCGGCGGCTCGGGGCTGTCGAGCCCGCGCTCGATGATCGCGGACCTGCTCTCGCGCGGCTGCACGCTGCCCATCACCCTGGTCTACGGACAGCGTTCGCACGAGGAGCTGTACTACGACGCCGAGTTCCGCGCGCTCGCCGAACAGCACGCCAACTTCTCGTACGTGCCGGCGCTCTCGCACGAGCCCGAGGGCTCGGACTGGGACGGCTTCCGCGGCTTCGTGCACGAAGCGGCCAAGGCGCATTTCGGCGGCAGCTTTGTGGGCCAGAAGGCCTACCTGTGCGGGCCGCCGCCCATGATCGAGGCCTGCATCTCCACCCTGATGCAGGGCCGCCTGTTCGAGCGCGACATCTACACCGAGAAGTTCCTCTCGGCGGCCGACGCGCAGGCCGCCCGCAGCCCGCTGTTCAGGCAGGTCTGAGGCCGTTGCCGCCCTTCGTTTCGCTCTTCCCATGCGCACGCACCACCTCCAGGAACATGGCCAGCACCGGCGACGGATCGCCGCGCCGGTAGAGGCAGCTCAGCTCCAGGTCCTTGAGGTGGCGGCTGCGCAAGGGCACGAACACCACGCCCGGCAGGCGCAGGCTGGCGGCCGACCGGGTGGCGATGGTCAGCCCGAAGCCACTGGCCACCAGGGCCACGGCCGTCACCACGTCCTCGACGTCCTGCTCGACCGCCAGCCGCACGCCTTCCTGGCGGAAGGCCTCGGCCACTTCCTGCGCCAGCCCGTGGATGGCCTCGTTGGGGTAGAGGATCATGGGCAGCCCGTCGAGGTCGGCCATCCCGACCTGCCTGCGCTGCGCCAGCGGGTGCGCTTCGTGCATCGCCACCAGCAGCGGCTCGCGCAACACCGACTCGACCACCAGGTCCGGCTCGGGCGGGATCAGGCGGTTGAAGCCCACGCTGATGCGCCGTTCGCGCAGCGCCTGCAGCTGCTCGGACTTGGTGAGGTTGTGCAGCGCGATGCGCACCTCGGGCCGCTGCGCGTGGAACTTCGCGAGCACGCGGGGAATGACGTCCAGCACGCCCGAGCCGTAGATGCCCACGTCGAGCTGGCCGGTCAGGCCCTGCGCCGCGCGCCGCGTGCGCTCGGCCGCGCGCCGCGTGCGCTCGGCCGCGCGCTGCGCCAGGTGCAGCAGGTTGGGCACCTCGTCCAGCAGCGTCTGGCCCGCCTCGGTCAGCTCCACGCCGGCCGGTGTGCGCAGGAACAGCGGCGCCCCCATCTCGTCTTCCAGCGCCTTGATCTGGCGCGACAGCGGCGGCTGCGCCATGTGCAGGCGCTCGGCCGCGCGGGTGAAGTTGCGCTCTTCGGCGACCGCCAGAAACTGGCGCATGTCTTTGAGATCCATGGGGCCTCCTGGTTCGGCTCGCAATACCTCACCAGTATAGGGTCGCAAAAATTCGGTATTGGACGGTATGACCGCTCCGCCCTATCTTTGGCAGCTGAAGCTGCTGCGTTGAAGAAGAACTGAGACATGTCCCTGTTTGATTCCCGCCCCAAGTTCGCAGTGCACGTGGCCCAGACGGACGAGACCTTTCCCTGCGCCGGCAATGAAAGCCTGCTCACCGGCATGGTCCGCCTGGGCCGCAAGGGCATCCCGGTGGGTTGCGTCAACGGCGGCTGCGGGGTCTGCAAGGTCCGCATCGTCGAGGGACAGATCAAGGCCCTGGGGCCGATCAGCCGTGCACACGTGACGCTCGACGAAGAGAACCAGGGCTACACGCTGGCATGCCGCGTGGCACCCCAGACGCCGGTGAACCTCGAAGTGGCCGGCAAGTTGAGCAAACCGTTTTCCAAGGGGCGCGCAGAGTCTGCGACTGCCAGCCCTTCGATTCAGCAGCAGTAACCAACCACCAGGAGACACAACATGGGTGTGATGCGCATCGGGCACGCGAGCCTGAAAGTGATGGACATGGACGCCGCCGTCCGGCACTACGAGAACGTGCTGGGCATGAAGACCACCATGAAGGACAAGGCGGGCAACGTTTACCTCAAGTGCTGGGACGAGTGGGACAAGTACTCGCTGATCCTGACGCCGTCGGACCAGGCCGGCATGAACCACCTGGCCTACAAGGTCGAGAAGGACAGCGACCTCGACGAGCTGCAGAAGAAGGTCGAAGCCTGGGGCGTAAAGACCACCGTGCTGCCCGAAGGCACCCTGCCTTCCACCGGCCGCATGCTGCAGTTCAACCTGCCCAGCGGCCACGAGATGCGCCTGTACGCCATGAAGGAGTACGTGGGCACCGAGGTCGGCACCACCAACCCCGACCCGTGGCCGGACGGCCTCAAAGGCGCGGGCGCTCACTGGCTGGACCACTGCCTGCTGATGTGCGAGATGAATCCCGAGGCCGGCATCAACACCGTGGCCGACAACACCCGCTTCATGACCGAGGCGCTGGACTTCTTCCTGACCGAGCAGGTGCTGGTCGGACCCGAAGGCAACATGCAGGCGGCGACCTGGATGGCCCGCACCACCACGCCGCACGACATCGCCTTCGTGGGCGGCCCGCGCAGCGGCCTGCACCACATCGCCTTCTTCCTGGACTCGTGGCACGACGTGCTCAAGTCCGCCGACGTGATGGCCAAGACCAAGACGCGCATCGACGTGGCCCCCACCCGCCACGGCATCACGCGCGGCGAAACCATCTACTTCTTCGATCCCAGCGGCAACCGCAATGAGACCTTCGCCGGCCTGGGCTACCTGGCCCAGCGCGACCGGCCGGTGACAACCTGGACCGAAGACCAGCTGGGCAGCGGGATTTTCTATCACACGGGTGATCTGGTGCCGTCTTTCACCGAGGTCTATACCTGATCTCCCCCCTGCGCCGCTTCGCGGCTTCCCCCCTCTCTGGCGCGCCTGCGGCGCTGGGAGGGGGGACGGCACCTGAGGCCCGGCGGAGCCGGTTCCTCGGTGCCCCTCGAACCGGAGTCACCTTTCTCTCGCCGCTTCTTCTTATGACATCCGCTCTCTCTGTTCCCTCTTCCGTCATCACCGCGTCGGCGGCTTCGATGGCCTGTCAGGCGGCGGTGGCGCACGCGGAGGCATTGGGCATTCGCATCAATGTGGCCGTGACCGATGCCTCGGGCACGCTGGCCGCTTTTCTGCGCATGCCCAATGCCTTCCTGCATTCGATCGACATCGCGATCGACAAGGCCTACACCGCCGCGAGCTTCGGCTTTCCCACATCGCAATGGGGCGGCGTCATCGGTGACGACGAGTTGCTGCGCATCGGCCTGAACCAGCGCCAGCGCCTGGTGCTGTTCGGCGGCGGCCTGCCGGTCGTGACCGACGGCCAGCGCATTGGCGGCATCGGTGTTTCCGGCGGCTCGGCCGAGCAGGACGAAGCCTGCGCCCGCGCCGGCCTGCAGGCCCTGGGGCTCGATTGACTTTTCTTTTCCTTCCTCACGCACCATGAAACAGTTCCTGAACTTCATCAACGGCGATTTCGTCGCCACCGCCAAGACCTTCGAAAACCGCAACCCGGCCACCAACGAGGTCGTAGGTCTGGTGCACGAGGCCGGTCAGGCCGAGGTCGACGCGGCCGTGGCCGCGGGCCGCGCCGCGCTCAAGGGCGAGTGGGGCACGATGAGCGTGGTCAAGCGCGCCGAACTGCTGCACGCGGTGGCCGACGAGATCAACCGCCGCTTCGACGACTTCCTCGCCGCCGAACTGGCCGACACCGGCAAGCCGCGCTCGCTGGCTTCGCACATCGACATCCCGCGCGGCGCCGCCAACTTCAAGATCTTTGCCGACATCGTCAAGAACGTGCCGACCGAGAGCTTCCAGATGACCACGCCCGACGGCGGCACGGCCATCAGCTACGGTCTGCGCACGCCCCTGGGCGTGGTCGGCGTGATCTGCCCCTGGAACCTGCCGCTGCTGCTGATGACCTGGAAGGTCGGCCCGGCCCTGGCCTGCGGCAACACCGTCATCGTCAAACCCTCGGAAGAAACCCCCGCAACCGCCACCCTGCTGGGCGAGGTGATGAACGCGGTCGGCGTGCCCAAGGGCGTGTACCAGGTGCTGCACGGCTTCGGCCCCGGCTCGGCCGGCGAATTCATCACCAAGCACCCGGGCGTCAACGGCATCACCTTCACCGGCGAGACCCGCACCGGCGAGGCCATCATGGCCGCGGCCGCCAAGGGCGTGCGCCCGGTGTCGTTCGAACTCGGCGGCAAGAACGCCGGCATCGTGTTCGCCGACGCCGACTTCGACAAGGCGATCGCCGGCATCACGCGCAGCGCCTTCGAGAACTGCGGCCAGGTCTGCCTGGGCACCGAGCGCGTCTACGTGCAGCGCCCGATCTTCGACAAGTTCGTCGCCGCGCTGAAGGAAAAAGCCGAGGGCCTGAAGATCGGTGGTCCCGACATGCCGGGCGTGGGCATCGGCCCGCTGATCTCGGCCGAACACAAGCAGAAGGTCATGGGCTACTACGCCAAGGCCAAGGCCGAGGGCGCGACCGTCGTCACCGGCGGCGGCGAACCGGCCATGACGGGTGAGTACGCCCACGGCCACTTCGTGCAGCCCACCATCTGGACCGGCCTGCCCGAGAGCGCCAGCGTGATCCGCGAAGAGATCTTCGGCCCCTGCTGCCACATCGCGCCCTTCGACACCGAAGAGGAAGCGATTGCCCTGGCCAACGCCACCGACTACGGCCTGGCCACCACCGTGTGGACGCAGGATCTGGGCAAGGCCCACCGCATGGCCGCGGCCATCGAAGTCGGCCTGTGCTGGATCAACAGCTGGTTCCTGCGCGACCTGCGCACCGCCTTCGGCGGCAGCAAGGCCTCGGGCATCGGCCGCGAAGGCGGCGTGCACTCGCTGGAGTTCTACACGGAACTCAGAAACGTGATGGTGAAACTGTGAACGCCCCTCACAACCCCGAAGTCGCCTGCAGCGTCCGCACGGGCGCGTTCAACACCAACGTGCACGACCTCGGCAGCTCCAAGCCGGGACAGCCTCCGGTGCTGTTCATCCACGGCTCCGGTCCGGGTGTGAGCGCCTGGGCCAACTGGCGCCTCGCCATGCCGGTGATTGCACGAGACCGCCGCGTGATCGCGCCCGACATGGTGGGCTTCGGCTACTCCGACCGCCCGGCCGGCATCACCTACAACATGGACACCTGGGTCCAGCAGGCGCTGGACGTGATGGACGCGATGGGCGTGGAGCAGGCCGACGTGGTGGGCAACAGCTTCGGCGGTGCGCTCTCGCTGGCGCTGGCGATCCGCGCGCCCCAGCGCGTGCGCCGCCTGGTGCTCATGGGCTCGGTCGGCGTGCCCTTCCCGATCACGCCGGGCCTGGACGCGGTCTGGGGCTACGAGGCGTCGCTGGACAACATGAAGCGCATCATGGACGTGTTCGCACACAACCGGGGCCTGATCACCGACGAGCTGGCCGAGCTGCGCTACCAGGCCAGCGTCCGCCCCGGCTTCCAGGAATCCTTCTCGGCCATGTTCCCGGCCCCGCGCCAGCGCTGGGTCGACGCCATGGCCAGCCCCGAATCGGCGATCCGCGCGCTGCCGCACGAGACGCTCATCGTCCACGGCCGCGAGGACCAGGTGATTCCGCTGCAGACCTCGCTCACGCTGAGCCAGTGGATTCCCAACAGCCAGCTGCACGTGTTCGGCCACTGCGGCCACTGGACGCAGATCGAACACGCCGCGCGCTTCGCCCAGCTGGTGTCGAACTTCCTCGCCGAAGCCGACGCGCAGGGCGCCGCGTCCGCCTGACCCCTTTTCCCACACAGAACACCATGGACAACTCCAAGATCCAGCACTACGGCGACGAGCTCTACCAGTCGCTGCTCGACCGCCAACCCGTCGCTCCGCTGACCGACCGCGAAGCGGACATCACCATCGAGGACGCCTACCAGATCCAGCTGCGCATGATCCAGCGCCGGCTGGACGCGGGCGAGCGCGTGGTGGGCAAGAAAATAGGCGTGACGAGCAAGGTCGTGATGGACATGCTCAAGGTCAACCAGCCCGACTTCGGCCACCTGCTCTCGGGCATGGTCTACAACGAAGGCCAGCCCATCCCGGTGAGCAGCATGATCGCGCCCAAGGCCGAGGCAGAGGTCGCCTTCATCCTGGCGCGCGACCTCGAAGGCCCCGGCGTCACCGCGGCCGACGTGCTGCGCGCCACCGACTGCGTGATGCCGTGCTTCGAGATCGTCGACTCGCGCATCAAGGACTGGAAGATCAAGATCCAGGACACCGTGGCCGACAACGCCTCCTGCGGCGTGCTCACGCTCGGCGGCCTGCGCAAGAGCCCGCGCGACCTCGACCTCGCGCTGGCCGGCATGGTGCTGGAAAAGAACGGCGAAATCATCAGCACGTCCTGCGGCGCATCGGTGCAGGGCTCGCCGGTCAACGCGGTGGCCTGGCTGGCCAACACGCTCGGCCGTCTGGGCATCGGCCTCAAGGCCGGCGACATCATCCTCTCTGGCTCGCAGTCGCCGCTGGTGCCGGTGGTCGCGGGCGACAGCCTGTATTGCAGCGTCGGCGGCCTGGGCGGCACGTCGGTGCGTTTCGTCGCCTGAGCGGGAAGGAAACAACCACATGAAACTCGACAAGAACACCCTCGCCCAGCTCGCCGAGCACCTGGAAAACGCCGAGCTGAAGGCGCACGACGTCACCAAGATCACCGACGACCACCCGGACATGGACTGGGACGACGCCTACGCGATCCAGGACCTGATCCGCGCGCGCAAGGAAAGCCGTGGCCACAAGACGGTGGGCCTCAAGTGCGGCCTGACCTCCTACGCCAAGATGAAGCAGATGGGCGTGGACACGCCGGTCTTCGGCTTCGTCAGCGACTACATGGCCTGCGCCGAAGGCAGCGACATCAAGACCTCCGAACTCATCCACCCCAAGGTCGAGGCCGAGATCTGCGTCGTCACCAAGGCGCCGCTCAAAGGTCCGGGCTGCCACGTCGGCGCCGTGATGGCCGCGATCGACTTCGTGATCCCCGGCGTGGAGATCATCGACAGCCGCTACCGCGACTTCAAGTTCGACCTCAAGAGCGTGATCGCCGACAACACCTCGGCCTCGCGCTTCGTGATCGGTGGCCGCGCCCGTCGTGTGGAAGACCTGGACCTGCGCACGCTGGGCGTGGTGCTGGAGAAGAACGGCCAGATCGTGGCCATGGCCGCCGGCGCCGCCGTGATGGGCCACCCGGCCGCCGCCATCGCCGCCCTGGCCAACCACCTGGGCGCGCGCGGTCAGGAGATCCCGACGGGCAGCTTCATCATGACCGGCGGCGTGACCGAAGCCATTGCGGTGCAGGCCGGCGACAGCGTGAACGTGCGCTTCCAGGACCTGGGCACGGTTGGCATGCGATTCGTCTGAGCGCCGCCCTGAGCCGCCTGCACCCATGAACGCACCCGCCACCCCGTCGCGCGCCGTGACCGTGCTGGTCACGCGCCGGGTCGCACCCCAAGGCGTGGCCGGCTTCGAGACGGCCATGGCCGGCATGATCGAGGCAGCGACCCACTTCCCCGGCCACCTGGGCGGCCAGCTGGTGCGCCCTGGCGAGGCCGGCGGGTGGACGGTGGCGTGGTGCGCACGCTCACCTGAACCTTTTTTCTTCTTCCCCCAGGAGTCAACCCATGACCAAAAAAATCAAGTGCGCCCTGATCGGGCCCGGCAACATCGGCACCGACCTGCTGGCCAAGCTGCAGCGCAGCCCCTTGCTCGAACCCGTGTGGATGGTGGGCATCGATCCCAACTCCGACGGTCTCAAGCGCGCCAAGGAGATGGGCATCAAGACCACCGCCGAGGGTGTGGACGGCCTGATCCCGCACATGAAGGCCGACGGTGTGCAGATCGTGTTCGACGCCACCAGCGCCTACGTGCACGCCGAGAACTCGCGCAAGGTCAATGAGCAGGGCGCGATGATGATCGACCTCACGCCCGCCGCCATCGGCCCCTACTGCGTGCCGCCGGTCAACCTCAAGCAGCACGTCGGCCAGCGCGA
The DNA here is from genome assembly GCF_013267355.1 of Achromobacter pestifer. NCBI lineage: Bacteria > Pseudomonadati > Pseudomonadota > Betaproteobacteria > Burkholderiales > Alcaligenaceae > Achromobacter > Achromobacter pestifer. Next base: position 54,522 of record NZ_CP053984.1, on the reverse strand, counting down.
GATGAATGTGAACATGGTCACCTGCGGCGGCCAGGCCACCATCCCCATGGTCTACGCGGTCAGCCGCGTGCAGCCGGTGAGCTACGGCGAGATCGTCGCCACCGTGTCCAGCAAATCGGTCGGTCCCGGCACGCGCAAGAACATCGACGAGTTCACCCGCACCACGGCCGGCGCGGTCGAGAAGGTGGGCGGCGCCAAGAAGGGCAAGGCCATCATCGTGATCAACCCGGCCGAGCCGCCGCTGATCATGCGCGACACGGTGCACTGCCTGGTCGAAGGCACGCCCGACGAGGCCGCGATCACGAAGTCGGTGCACGACATGATCAAGGAAGTGCAGAAGTACGTGCCGGGCTACAAGCTGGTCAACGGCCCCGTCTTCGACGGCAACCGCGTCTCGGTCTTCATGGAGGTCGAGGGCCTGGGCGACTACCTGCCCAAGTACGCCGGCAACCTGGACATCATGACCGCCGCCGCCGCGCGCACCGCCGAGATGTTTGCCGAAGAAATCCTGAAGGGCGAGCTCGTGCTCGAACCCGTCGCCGCCTGATCCGGAGCACCCAATGAGCCAGCAAAAAATCACCCTGCACGACATGACCCTGCGCGACGGGATGCACCCCAAGCGCCACCTGATGACGCTCGAACAGATGAAGAGCATCGCCTGCGGCCTCGACGCCGCCGGTGTGCCGCTGATCGAGGTCACCCACGGCGACGGCCTGGGCGGCTCCAGCGTCAACTACGGCTTCCCGGCCCACTCCGACGAGGAGTACCTGGGCACCGTGATCCCGCTGATGAAGCAGGCCAAGGTCTCGGCCCTGCTGCTGCCCGGCATCGGCACCGTCGACCACCTGAAGATGGCGCACGGCCTGGGCGTGCACACCATCCGCGTGGCCACGCACTGCACCGAAGCCGACGTGAGCGAGCAGCACATCACCTTCGCCCGAAAGCTCGACATGGACACCGTGGGCTTCCTGATGATGGCCCACATGAACAGCCCCGAAGGCCTGGTGAAACAGGCCAAGCTGATGGAGGGCTATGGCGCCAACTGCATCTACATCACCGACTCGGCCGGCTACATGCTGCCCGCCGACGTGAAGGCCCGCCTGCAGGCCGTGCGCGACGCGCTCAAGCCCGAGACCGAGCTGGGCTTCCACGGCCACCACAACCTGGCCATGGGCGTGGCCAACTCGGTCGCCGCCATTGAATGTGGCGCCACCCGCATCGACGCTGCCGCCGCCGGCCTGGGCGCGGGCGCAGGCAACACGCCGATGGAAGTGCTGGTCGCCGTGCTCGACCGCATGGACGTGCAGACCGGTGTGGACGTCTGGAAGATCCAGGACGTGGCCGAAGACCTGGTCACGCCCATCATGGACTTCCCGATCCGCATCGACCGCGACGCGCTCACGCTGGGCTACGCCGGCGTGTACGGCAGCTTCCTGCTGTTCGCCAAACGCGCCGCCGTCAAGTACGGCCTGTCGGCGCGCGACATCCTGGTCGAACTGGGCCGCAAGAAGATGGTCGGTGGCCAGGAAGACATGATCGAAGACACGGCCATGACCATGGCTCGCGCGCGAGATGCGCGCGAGCAGAAAAAAGCGGCCTGAGGAACGCACCCTATGCAACGCAGAGATTTCATCGCCTCCGTGGGGGCCGGCCTGGCCCTGGCACCCGCCGCTGGTTGGTCGCAGGACGCCTACCCCGCCCGTCCCGTCAAGCTCATCGTGCCCTTCCCACCGGGTGGACCCACCGACATCATGGGCCGCACCGCCGCCAAGGCCATGGGCGACGCGCTGGGCCAGTCCTTCGTGGTCGAGAACAAGGCCGGCGCCGGCGGCAACATCGGCACCGACGCGGTGGCCAAGGCCGCACCGGACGGCTACACCATCGGGCTGTCGGCCATCAGCAGCCTGGCCATCGCGCCCTACCTCTACGACAAGCTGCCGTTCCAGGTGGAAAAGGACTTCGCCCCGATCTCGCTGGTGGGCACCACGCCCTGCGTGATCGTCGTGCACCCGAGCGCACCGTTCGCCGACCTCAAGGGTCTGGTGGCCTACGCCAAGGCCAACCCGGGCAAGCTCGGCTACGCCACGTCCGGCATCGGCACCAGCAACCACCTGGCGGCCGAGCTGCTGCAGTCGGTGGCCGGCATCGAACTCACCAACATCCCCTACAAGGGGTCGAGCCAGATCGTGCCGGACCTGCTCTCGGGCACGGTGATCATGAGCATGGAAAGCTCGCTGGCCACCACCTTGCAGCACATCCGCAGCGGCAAGCTCAAGGCGCTGGCCGTCACCTCGCCCACGCGCGCCAAGGCCCTGCCGGACGTACCGACCGTGGCCGAGTCCGGTTACCCCGGCTTCGCGGTGGAGACCTGGTTCGGCCTGGTCGCCCCCGCCGCCACCCCGGCCGCCGTCGTGCAGAAGCTGCACGACGCCTGGGCCAAAGGCGCCAAGACCGCCGAGGCCCAGGCCGCGTTCGACAACATCTCCGGCAACCTGCGCGTCACCACGCCCCAGGAGTTCGACGCCTTCATCAAGGCCGAGAACAACCGCTGGGGTGCCCTGATCCGCAAGCTGGACATCAAAGCCAACTGACCCAGGAGACCACCACCATGCCGTTCGCACAGATCTACATACTCGAAGGCCGCACGCCCGAGCAGAAGAAGGCCGTGATCGAGAAGGTCACCCAGGCGCTGCACGAGGCCATCGACGCGAAGAAGGAAACCATCCGCGTCTGGATCCACGAAATGCCCAAGGAGAACTGGGGCATCGCGGGCGTCAGCGCCAAAGACCTCGGCCGCTGACCAGGACCGGAATCGCCGCCCAGCGCTACCAGGGGCGCGTGGTGCAGGCGGCCCTGCAGGCCCATGGCCGCGTCGACGCGTCGGTGCACAACGTGGGCGGCACCATCTGGGTGCGTCTCGCCCGGTGCCATCGACAACGGCCAGCGCATCGTGCCGCGCAACCCGCAGCCGCTGAGCGAGGCCGAGACCGGCTGGATGAAAGCCATCTACACCCAGTTGCTGCGCGACACGCCGATGAACCGCCTGGGCACACCAGAAGAGATCGCCGCGGACTTGGCGGCCGGGTGGTGACAATGGGACACACCCTGTTCACCACACCCCGAGGAGAAGGCCCTTGAACGCTGCCCACCTGTCGCTGGCCGAGCACGCCGCCCGCCTGCGCCGCCGCGAACTGACGGCGGTGGCCCTGATCGACACCTGCGCGCAACACCACGCGCGCATGGAACCCCGGCTCAACGCCTACAAGACCTGGGACGGCGCGCGCGCCCGCAGCGCCGCCGCTGCGGTCGACACCCTGCTGGACCAGGGCCAGGACCTGGGCCCGCTGATGGGCTTGCCGGTGTCGGTGAAGGACCTGTACGGCGTGCCCGGCCTGCCGGTGTTTGCGGGCAGCGACGAGGCCCTGCCCGAAGCCTGGCAGGCGGCCGGCCCGCTGGTCGCGCGGCTGCAGCGGCAACTGGGCATCGTGGTCGGCAAGACGCACACGGTCGAGTTCGCGTTCGGGGGTCTTGGCGTCAACGCCCACTGGGGCACGCCCCGGAACCCCAGGTCACCCCACGAGCACCGCGTGCCAGGCGGGTCCAGCGCGGGCGCGGGCGTCTCGCTGGTGCAGGGCAGCGCCCTGCTGGCGCTGGGCACCGACACCGCCGGTTCGGTGCGCGTGCCCGCGTCCATGACCGGACAGGTGGGCCTGAAGACCACCGTGGGGCGCTGGCCGGTCGAAGGCATCGTGCCCCTGTCGTCCTCGCTCGACACCGCGGGCGTGCTCACCCGCACGGTGGAAGACCTGGCCTACGCGTTCGCCGCCCTCGACACAGAGAGCCAGGGCCTGCCCGCGCCTGCCCCGGTGCGCGTGCAAGGACTGCGCGTCGGCGTGCCGACCAACCACTTCTGGGACGACATCGACCCGAGCATCGCCGCCGCCGTGGAAGCGGCCGTTCAGCGCCTCGCCCAGGCCGGCGCGCAGGTGGTCCGGTTCCCGCTGCCGCACTGCGAGGAAGCCTTCGACATCTTCCGCCGCGGCGGCCTCGCAGCGTCCGAACTCGCGGCCTACCTCGACCAGCACTTCCCGCACAAGGTGGAGCGGCTGGACCCGGTGGTGCGCGACCGCGTGCGCTGGGCCGAGCAGGTGTCTTCCGTCGAGTACCTGCGGCGCAAGGCCGTGCTGCAGCGCTGCGGCGCGGGCGCGGCCCGGTTGTTCGACGACGTCGACGTCCTGCTCACGCCCACCGTGCCCGCCTCGCCGCCGCGGCTGGCCGACATCGGCACGGTGGAGACCTACGCGCCGGCCAACATGAAGGCCATGCGCAACACCGCCATCAGCAACCTGTTCGGCTGGTGCGCGCTGACGATGCCCGTGGGCCTCGACGCCAACCGGATGCCGGTGGGCCTGCAGCTGATGGGGCCGCCGCGCGCCGAAGCGCGGCTGATCGGCATCGCGCTCGGCATCGAGGCCCTCATCGGCCAGGGCCACGCGCTGCTGGGCGCGCCCGACCTGCCATAGCCGGCGCGCCCCACCCTCAACCTTTCCAGGCGGAGCCCCCCCATGACCCAGACGCCCAACCAACTCGCCGAAGCGATCTGGGCCGCCCGCCAGGCCGGTCGGACACTGGACGCCGCAGCCACCATCGGCACGCCCGACCTCGCCACCGCCTACGCCATCCAGCGCGCGCTGCTCGGCCTGCGCCTGGCCGCCGGCGAGCGCGTGGTCGGGTGGAAGCTGGGTTACACGTCGGAAGTGATGCGCCGCCAGATGGGCATAGCCCGGCCCAACATCGGGCCGCTGACCGACCGGATGCTGCTGAACTCGGGCGACGCGGTGCACGAGCGCCTGGTGCAGCCGCGGGTCGAACCCGAGATCGGGCTGCGCCTCCAAACCGCCCTCGACGCGCGGCACGCGCCCGTCGACCGCCACACCGTGGTCGCCGCCGTGGAGGGCGCCTACGCCTGCCTCGAAGTCGTGCACTCCACCTGGACAGGCTACCGCTTCAACCTCGAACAGAACACCGCCGACAACTCGTCCGCCGGCCAGGTCGTCGTCGGGCCACGCCTGCCGGTGACCGACCTGATGGCGGCGGGCACCGTGGCGGTGCGCCTGCACGACGGCAGCCACCACACGCTGGGACAGGGCGTGGGCGCCGATGCCGACGGCCACCCGCTGGACGCGGTGGCGCGGCTGGCGCGGGAGCTGGCCGCGTTTGGTCAGCGGCTGGAGGCGGGTGATCTGGTGATCACGGGTGGGCTGACAAAGGCTTGTGAGCTGGAGGTGGGGGGGAGGTTGACGGGAGTGTTTTCGTTTGGGGACGCTTGGTCGGTAGATGTGACTGTGCGGCGTCTGTGAAACGACACTTGATAGGTGCGGATCGCCTGCACATCAACCCGGTCAACGAACGGCTCCATCAAAGACGCCAGTGCAGCGTGAGCGGTCGCGTGACACCTTGACCAGTGAGCGGCCGGTGGAGGCGCCTCTACGATGGCCTGCAGAGAGGTCGAGTGACAGCCACCAGCCTTGTGCGGACTTCGGCCGCGATCAAATGAAGCGCTGCCACGGGTCGGCGCCGAGCCGACCGCGCAAGCCCTTCCTCAAGCAACTGTATGCCTGCAAGGGGTATCCGCTTAGCTCCATCAGCCCCATTGACACTGTGATTTCATCCAGCAATGGTATCCGATTGCCTCTCCCCGGTGTTCTTGCTCACGACATCCCCATACATCACTGGCGGCGTCACCACCGCTTGCTGCAGCAAGCGTTAAAACAGCATCCCGCGTGAGCTGGATGTGCGCCGGTTGAAACGGAACACGAATTCATCGAGATAGGCGTCCAGGTGTTCGGGTTGCACAGAACCGTGGTGCGTTCCCAGCACCCAGCGCTGTACCAACGAGGCGACCCGGTGCACTCCCGCCATGGAGACATGGGCAGGTACGCCTGAGCCGAGCATGACGGTGCGCTGGTGGGTGTAACCCAGCTCTCCCAGAGCGCGGTATGCCGCCGAACCATCCGTGCGGACCTGGGCTCCGGGCTCGACCACTTCCTGCACGAAGGGGATGACATGGGTGGCGGAGTCTCGGTCAATGCGGCGCAACCGGATGCGCCCAAACCCCTTGGGTTCCATGATCTCCACCGCCATGACCATCAACACTTTGGTGGTGCTGCTCTTGCGCCCTGCAGAGGTAGCGGGATTCTTGCGATCCGTAATGGACAGGTACGTTTCATCCACCTCGACAAGCCCCTTGAGCTTGTCCCGGCCCGGACGAACCATGGCGCGTCGAAACCGGTGCAGCATCGTCCAGGCGGTCTGGTAGCTCCCCAAACCCAATACGCGCTGCAGCCCCAGGGCGCTCACGCCTTGCTTCTGATTGGTCAGGTACCACGCCGCAGCCAGCCATACACGCAGCGGTGTGCGCGTCTTGTCAAAGATGGTCCCAGAGGTCACCGTGCCCTGGTACTGGCATGCCCGGCACATCAGGCGGGTCCGGCTGGCGCGGTACACATCACCAGCGTTGCCGCAACGCGGGCAGACGAAGCCTTGGGGCCAGCGCAGCTTCTCCAGGAACGTCTGGCAGGCCTCTTCGGTGGCAAACCAGTCAAGAAATTCGTTCCAGGTGCGAGGGTAGTCCTGCCCGGGAGTCGGCGTTAGCATCTGGGTTTCCATCCAGCTATTCTGGCGCTGCTGGAGCTAAATAGATACCCCTTACATTTGCACAGTATAAATTACAGGCACCCTTCGCTACCCCACCACCTCAATCCCAATGGACTTGCCTGCCCATTTCGCGGGCGCGAAAATCAGCCATGTGCAACCGCTACACACCCCCTGCCCTGCTGGACATAGAACGTGAGTGGGCGGTCGGCAGGCCCAATCCGATGCGCTGGTGGGATGAGGTTCTTTTCCCACGCGGAACAGGCCCGTTCATTCGCCGGGCGCGAGAGTCGGCGAGCTACGAGCGCGAGCTGGTAGCCGGGCAATGGGGACTGATCCCCTGGTTCGCAAAGGAACCCAAGCTCAAGTACCCGACGAACAATGCGCGCAGCGAGGAACTGGCAGACAAGGCCAGCTACAAGCACCCTTGGGCTCGGGGCCAGCGCTGCATCATCCCCGCCAGCGACTTCGATGAACCCAATTGGGAAACCGGGCGCAATGTCTGGTGGCGGTTCAAACGGGTCGATGGTGCGCCATGGAGTCTTGCAGGGCTATGGAACGTCTGGACGGACAAGGCTACAGGCGAGACGCATGAGAGCTACACGATGTTGACCATCAACGCGGATACGCACCCGCTTATGAAGCGCATGCACAAGCCCGACCCGAAAGCACCTGCGGACGCACAGGACAAGCGCAGCGTAATTCCGATTGAAGCGGGCGATGTGGACACTTGGTTGGCGGGAACCGTGGAGGAAGCAAGTCGGTTGCTGCAGCTCGCCCCCGTCGAGTTGTTCGATGCCGGGCCTACTAGTCCAGATTCCTTAAAAACATAGTCCCAGCATAATTCATAACGGATTAATACAGGAGCAGCCATTGAATTTTCTTAAGTACGATTTGGGAAATCGCAAACGCGGCGAAATTGTAGAGATTACTTTAACAAAAGGCGCTAATGTGCGCCTAATGACAAGCTCTGAATTTTCCAACTACAGAAATGGGAAAAATCACAGATTTATTGGTGGACTCGCGAAACGCTCTCCTGTTCGGCTTCAAATAAATAGCTCAGGCCATTGGTATGTCGTCGTTGACATGCAAGGACTGCAAGGCAGCACAAATGCCTCGGTTCGAGTTCTGCCTGGCGCTTTGCCTGAGATACAGGAAAGGCCTCTTTCAGAAATTCCAAGCCTGGTTCGCGAACATATACCAACCCCAGCAGAATCAGGAGGTCAAACGCATGATGTATTCATTTCCCATGCTTCCGAAGATAAAGATGAGTTCGTGCGCCCGTTAGCAAACGCTTTGATCCAACACGGGTTAAATGTTTGGTTCGATGAAATGACGCTAAAAATCGGAGACAGTTTGCGTCAAAAAATTGATAAGGGACTTGTCAACAGTAGAGTTGGGCTTGTCGTTCTTTCACCGTCTTTCATAAAAAAAGGTTGGACTAATTATGAACTAGACGGAATCGTTACAAGAACCGTATCGGGCGAACAGGTGCTTCTTCCAATTTGGCACAACATAACAAAACAACAAGTGGTTGATTTCAGCCCCTCTCTCGCCGACAAGGTAGCTCGCAGCACTGCCACACACACAATCGACGAAATTGCACAGGAAATAGCCGACCTCCTTCATTCAAAAGAATGAAAACTGTCCCCCGTAAAGAGCGCCGCCAACTAGGGTAAAGAAATTAATCTCGCGTGGTGGCGTGCTCGCGTTTGCTACGTCGATACTCCCACGGGGGCACTGGCTCAGGATCAACCCATAAGCCGCGCCTGCTGGCCTGGGCCTGCCTTTCCAATTCGTAGAGCCCACGGTCTTTCGCATACTGGCGATAGACCCAAGCCATGCCTTCGCGCACCATTTGCGCGTTCACGTCCACGTTCCCGAGATAGACAGTGCCGATGACTCGGCCATAACGATCACGCCCCGTCTCGGCCACACGGACCGACTGGCGAAACACCAGCTCGGCGAGCGCCTGCCTGGATCGCGTGCCGAAGGCTTGCCGCTTCTCGGGTGCATCAATTTGGGCCAGACGCACACGCACCGGCTGACGGTTCACGGGGTCTCCTCGTTTTCAGTGCAATAAGTGACGGTACGCAAAGCTAGCACTGGCGCGGGGGTGGTCTGGGTAGACCGTTGATTTCATTGACTTTCCTGTTCGCTTTGTAAACGGGTATGGTGGCCTCCCACTTTTGAGGTTCACGATGCAGGGTTGGCACACAACGTTTTTGGGGATGCGTGGGCTCCCCCGCGATATCAGCGACTTCGAGATGAAGGCATTTTTCACCTTCGATGGTGCCGAGCGCGACGCAATCAATGCACGCCGAGGTGATTCCCACAAGCTTGGTCTGGCGCTCCATATTGGTTTCCTGCGCATGAGTGGGCGTTTGCTCGGTGCCTTTCGGGTAATTCCAGTAGCCTTGTGGCGCCACCTTGGCAACGAGCTTGGCATTGCAGCACCAGAAGTCGCCTCGCTGAGAGCCATGTATGAACGCGGGCGCACGCTATTCGATCACCAACAAGTAGCCTGCACGGTCCTTGGATTCCAGTGGATGAGCGAGCACCAGCGCCGCTCACTGGTACGTGAACTGCGCGACGAAGTGGCGCGCTGCGCCGACCGCGATCAGCTACTCGTGCGGGCGCGTCAATGGCTGTACAAGAACAAGCTGGTGATCGTGCACGAGCGGGCAATTCGGACACTGATTGCGGCGGCACTTGCCCAGCTTGAAGTTGAAACAGGCACCGCCATCGCCGCCAGCGTTGATCCAGCAACACTTGATCGCTGGCGAGCCTCAGTTTCAGAGCTGCGCCCAGATGGACAAACCCAGCAGAGTTGGCTATGGGCTGCACCGGCGAAACACTCAACCCGCCAAATCAGCGAGGTACTGGAGCGCATCGACCTGCTTTACACGCTGGACGTTCATAAGCACCTGGCAGACATCCCCGATCTCATCTTGCGCCGCTACGCGCGCCGACTTGTCTCCAGGCCGCCCTCAGCCGGAGCCAAGATCAAAGAGCCAGCGCGCACCGTGGAGGTCGCATGCTTTCTTCGGTATTGCCTGTTCACCACCACAGACCAGTTGATCCTTATGGTGCAGCGCCGGATCGCCGATCTGTGGCGTCAGGCTGCCGCCGATGTCCCCGCTACCGTCAATTGGGCCGCAATGTACAAAACGCTGCTCGGCGAACTTGTTGCCTTGAGCGCGCAAGGTGCGGTGCCAGATGCTGAGTTGCGTGCCCGTCTTGAAGCCTTGATCACCGAAACCCAGAAACGCAAACCACCGAGCAGGGCCTCCCTGGTCCGCGAGGGATTGATTGATGGAATTCGCCCCGTGCGGTCGTTGCTCGTCGCCATTGCAAAGCTGCCCTGGCAGGCCACCGGCGAGCATCCTGCCATCGAGTACCTTGCCAAGCTGCAAGCTTTATATCTCAAAGGATCCAGAAAGCTGCCAGTTGAAGTGGTGGCACCAAGTCTGGGAATGATCTGGCAGGTTTCGATCTCCAGCCCAGACCGGGAACGGGCGTTTCAGGCGTTGGAGGTGGCCACCCTGTTTGCCCTGCGCCGCGCGGTGCGCAATGGCTCGGTCTGGATTGAGCACAGCCTGAGCTTTCGGGGTCGTGCGCGCTTGTTCTTCACGGACGAGCGTTGGCAGGCAGAGTCCAAGAAACACTATGCCCGTCTATCGTTACCCAGCAAGGCTGCCACTTTCTTGAAGCCTTTGCTGGCCAGAGTAACTGCCGGTGTCGATGCGGTGGCCGCTGCAGCCCGCAGTGGCGTACTGCGCGTGGATGATGAACTCCATTTGTCGCCATTGCCCGCAGAGGACGAAGACCCAGAAGTGACCAAGCTGCGCGCGGCTTTGGATCACCGCATCGGTGAGGTTCAATTGCCGGAAGTGATTCTGGCCGTTGACGCCCAGGTGCGCTTTAGCTGGATCATGCTCGGACGTGAGCCGCGCTCTACCGACGAGCTGCTGATGGTCTATGCCGGCATCATGGCCCACGGCACCAGTCTGACTGCGGTCGAATGCGCGCGCATGATTCCGCAATTGTCTGCCACCAGCATTCGCCAGGCCATGCGCTGGGCGCGGGACGAACGGCGTCTGAGCCAGGCCTGCCAGGCTGTGCTGGAATTCATGCAGCGACACCCGATTGCCGCCACCTGGGGGCGGTCCGATTTGGCATCTTCTGACATGATGAGCATGGAGACCACCAAACGGGTGTGGCAAGCCCGGCTTGATCCTCGGCGCAACACACCTTCCATTGGAATCTACTCCCATGTAAAAGACCGGTGGGGCATCTTCCATGCGCAGCCCTTTGTGCTCAATGAGCGCCAGGCGGGCGTGGCCATTGAAGGTGTCATCCGCCAAGAAAAGCTGGAGACCAGCCAGCTTGCTGTGGATACCCATGGCTACACCGACTTTGCCATGTCACATGCCCGTTTGCTTGGTTTTGATCTTTGCCCGCGGTTGAAGGAACTCAAACAGCGCCACCTCTTTGTGCCACGCGGCACCAAAGTGCCCGCAGAAATCGCTGCGGTGTGCGAAGCCAATGTCGACGTCGCTTTGATCGAAAAGCATTGGGATAGTCTGGTGCACCTGGCAGCCTCGGTCATGAGCGGACATGCCAGTGCGGTGGCAGCTCTTGCGCGGTTCGGTTCTGCCGCCCAGGGCGATCCAATCTATGAGGCTGGCGTGCAATTGGGGCGGTTGCTGCGTACGGCGTTTTTGGCTGACTACTTTGTCAAGGACGCTTTCAGGAACGAGTTGCGCCGGGTGCTCAATCGGGGCGAGGCTGTTAACGCCCTCAAGCGCGCCATTTATACCGGCCGGATCAGCCCGGCGCAGGCCAAACGTGTCGATGAAATGCAGGCTGTGGCCGATGCGTTGAGCCTGATGGCCAACATCGTGATGGCGTGGAATACCTCACAGATGCAGGCGGTCCTGGATCGCTGGTCGAACCGCCGCCAGGTCATTCCACCGGAACTGATCGGGAAGATTGCGCCCACCAGGGGTCGTCTCAGAAAACGGAGAATAAAGCACGTTAAGCCGATTGCAGAGGTCGCAACGGCCTGAACTTGCCCGCGCCGATCTTGGCGCTGCTGCGCCAGAGGTAATCGCCGGTCAGATTGATGTGTTCCCAGCCCAACGGCGACAGGTACTGCAATAGCGTTTCATCGACGGCATGGCCGTTGCTACGCAACGCATGCGCTGCGCGCTCCAGGTAGACCGTGTTCCACAGCACGACAGCCGCCGTCACCAGATTGAGGCCGCTGGCCCGGTAGCGCTGCTGCTCAAAGCTGCTGTCGCGGATTTCGCCCAGCCGGTTGAAGAACACGGCGCGGGCCAGTGCATTGCGTGCTTCGCCTTTATTCAGCCCGGCATGGACGCGGCGGCGCAGCTCAACGCTTTGCAACCAGCCCAGGATGAACAACGTCCGCTCGATGCGCCCCAGCTCACGCAGGGCGACAGCCAGGCCGTTTTGGCGCGGATAGCTGCCGAGTTTCCTAAGCATCAGCGAGGCCGTCACCGTGCCTTGCTTGATCGAGGTGGCCAGGCGCAGAATTTCGTCCCAATGGGCGCGGACGTGCTTGATGTTGAGAGTGCCGCCGATCATCGGTTTCAGCGCGTCATAGGCGGCTTCGCCTTTCGGGGTGTAGAGCTTGGTGTCGCCCAGGTCTCGGATGCGCGGTGCGAAGCGGAAGCCCAGCAGGTGCATCAAGGCAAAGACGTGATCGGTGAAGCCCGCCGTGTCCGTGTAATGTTCCTCGATGCGCAGGTCGGACTCGTGGTACAGCAGGCCGTCAAGCACGTAGGTGGAATCGCGCACGCCGACATTGACCACCTTGTTGTGGAACGGCGCGTACTGGTCAGAGATGTGGGTGTAGAACGTCCTGCCTGGGCTGCTGCCATATGTTAATTTCCATGCAACCCTGAGCCGGCATTTCCATCGAATCTTGATCCACCCTTTTTGCAAGCCTGGAAGGCTCACGGTGTGGATAAGTTCTTGGTTTTCTCCTTCTTGGATTGTGCCGGCAGCGCCGAGCTGTTCTTGAATCGGAAGCTGTCGTTGCCAGTTTCCAGGATATGGCAGTGGTGCGTAAGCCGGTCCAACAGCGCCGTCGTCATCTTCGCATCACCGAACACCGACGCCCATTCGCTGAAGCTCAGGTTGGTCGTGATCACGACGCTGGTGCGTTCGTAAAGCTTGGACAGCAGGTGGAACAGCAAGGCCCCACCGGACGCGCTGAATGGCAGATAACCCAGTTCGTCGAGGATCACCAGATCGGCGTACATGAGCCGGGTGGCGATCTGTCCCGACTTGCCCTGCGCCTTCTCGACCTCCAGCGCATTGACCAGTTCGACCGTGGAGAAGAACCGGACTCGCCGGTGATGATGCTCGATGGCCTGCACACCGAGCGCCGTGGCCAGGTGGGTCTTACCAGTGCCCGGGCCCCCGACCAACACCACATTGTTGGCCTCCTCCAGAAACTCGCAACGGTGCAACTGCCGCGCCAGCGCCTCATTGACTTCGCTGTGGGCGAAGTCGAAACCGGCCAAGTCCCGGTACACAGGGAAACGGGCCACCTTCAATTGGTAGGCCACGGAGCGCACCTCGCGCTCGGCGGTTTCCGCCTTGAGCAGTTGGGCCAGGATGGGTTGTGCCGCCTCGAACGCCGGTGCCCCTTGTGCGGTCAGCTCGGCCACGGCCTGGGCCATGCCATACATCTTGAGCTCTCGCAGCATGATCACGATGGCGCCGCTGGCAGGGTCATGACGCATGACGCACCTCCTGGGCTGTGCGGGCAGCCGCGGGGCGGCGCAACTGGTCGTAGCGCAGCACGTTGGCTTGAGGTTCGTTGACCAAGCGCAGGGCCTGTGGTGCCGTCACCGGCGCCGCAGGCGCCGGCTCCCCTTCCAGCAAACGATGCAGCACGTTCAGCACATGGGTCTTGGTCGGCACGCCAGCTTCCAAGGCCAGCTCCACGGCGGCCAGCACGGCCTGTTCATCGTGGTGCAGAACCAGGGCCAGGATCTCCACCATCTCCCGGTCGCCACCCGATTGGCGCAGCAACATGGCCTGCAGCCGTTTGAAGGCTGGCGGCAGTTCGGCGAACGGAGCACCGTTGCGCAAGGCACCGGGCTTGCGCTGCAGCACCGCCAGGTAGTGACGCCAGTCGTAGACGGTCCGACCACCGACGTCGTGGCGCCGGTCGATGAGGCGCGTGTGCTCGCACAAGATCTGACCTTCGGCGGCGACCACCAGCCGCTCGGCGTAGACCCGCAGACTCACCGGCCGGTTGGCGTAGGAGGCCGGCACGCTGTAGCGGTTGCGCTCGAAGTGCACCAGGCAGGTGGGCGAGACCCGCTTGGTGTGTTCGACGAAGCCGTCGAAGGGGCGCGGCATCGGCATCAGGGTGGGCCGCTCCTGCTCCCAGACATCGGCCACCGTGCCTGGCAGCTTGCCGTGGACGATCTCGCGCCACAAGGTCTTGCAGCGGTTCTCCAGCCACTCGTTGAGTTCGGCCAGGGTTGGAAACGCCGGCACGGGTTGCCACAGCCGGTGACGCGCATCACGCACGTTCTTCTCCACCTGCCCTTTCTCCCAGCCCGAGGCCGGATTGCAGAACTCGGCCTCGAACAGGTAGTGGCTGACCATGGCGCTGAAACGGGCGTTGACGTCGCGCTCCTTGCCCCGGCGCACCTTGTCCACGGCGGTGCGCATGTTGTCGTAGATACCGCGCCGGGGAATGCCACCCAACACCGCGAAGGCATGGTTGTGCGCATCGAACAGCATCTCGTGGGTTTGCAGCGGATAAGCCCGCACGGTGAAGGCGCGACTGTGGCTGAGCTTGAAGTGGGCTACCTGCAGCTTGGTGCGCTCGCCGCCGATGACGGCCCAGTCTTCGCTCCAGTCGAATTGGAACGCTTCGCCAGGACCGAAGGCCAGCGGCACGAAGGTGCCTCGGCCGGTGGTCTGCTGCGCTTCCTGACGTTGCTGCTGCCAGACTCGGGCGAAGGCGGCTACCCGGCCGTATGAGCCTGGGTAGCCCAGGGCGGACAGGTCGGCGTGGAGTTGCTTCACGGTGCGCCGCTGCTTGCGCGACTTGCCCGCTTCGCTCTTGAGCCAGCCTGAGAGCTTCTCGGCGTAGGGATCGAGCTGGCTCGGACTGATGCGCCGAGGGTAGTGCGGCTCCGCCACACCCGCGCGCAGGTACTTCTTGATGGTGTTGCGAGACAGGCCGGTGCGCCGGGCGATCTCTCGGATGGACAACTGCTCGCGCAGGGCCCAGCGTCTGATGACACTTAATGTTGCCACGTCAATCACTCCTATGCTCCTGCCGAAAAAATCAGCAGGTTAGGGTTGTTACGTGGATCAGTTTTAGACGGAAATTACCGGGTTAAGCTGAGGCCAACGTTGGCGATAGTGACCGGCAGCGCCGCCAAGCGCGGGCTGGTGGTCAGGACAGGGAGCGAGGTCATTGAGGCCATGTCGCCATTTCTTCCTGCAGCCTGTCGGCCAATTCGCGCTGCCAAGCTGCCAGCAAGTCAAAGCGGCTGACCAGCCACAGCTCCGTTTCGAAGAAGAGCTTTTCGGGGTACGGCACCAGTTCGGGATAGTCAGCGGCAACGAACTTGGGCAGCAGCGCCACGCCGTGGCCCAGCGCGCACAGGTGCGCCATGGGCACGAAGCTGTCCGACTGCACGCGCACCTTGCCCGTCAGGCCGAACTTGGCCCAGTCCAGGTTGGCGTAGGTGAAGTTGTGATCCTGGTGGAAGAACTGCAAGTTCATGGCCAGAAGGTCGTGGTCGTCGACAAACGCGGGATTTGACGCACTCGTGTCGTGGCGCGCCAGGTACGCGCGGCTGGCGTAAGCGCCCACGGCCACCGCACCGATCTTGCGTACGCGCAGGGAATTGCTGTTGCGCACAGGCCGTGCTAGCCGCACGGCGATGTCCACCTGGTCTTGCTCCAGATTGACGAAGTGCGTCTCGGTGGTGATGTTGAGCAGCAGCCGAGGAAATTTCTCCCCCAGCGCGACGAATACTGGCGCAAAGCGCTTGGCGAACACGTCCATCAGGCTGATGCGCACCACGCCCGCGCCTTCCTGGTGATTCTGAGAGAAGCTGCGCGCCGCCTCTTCCATGTGCTGGGCAGCGCTGACCAGCGCGTGCAGGTCGGCCGAGGCTTTCCAGCCGGCCTCGCTGCGCACGAACAGAGTGCGACCGAAGCGCTGCTCCAGCACCCGGATGCGCCGGCGCAGGGTGGAGTCGTCGATGCCTTCCATGTCGGCTGCAACTTCGTAGCTCCCGTGGCGCTCCAGCGCGAGGAAGGCGCGGATCAGGTCCCATGGAGGTGTGGTGGTGCCGTCTCGGGTCATGGTGCATGCTTTCATCGATGGCTTCAGGCTTTCTGGGGCTTGCAGGTTCAGGAAAAGCGCAGCCGCACCTGGGCGCTGGCGGCGCGCGTGCGGCAGGCCAGCAGCCAGCCTTCTGCAGCATCGTCTTCGTCCAGCACCGAGCTGTCGAGCCGCAGCACCTCGCCGTCCACCAGGCGGCACATGCAGGAGGCGCATTCGCCAACCCGGCAAGCGTGCGGGACGGCCAGCCCGGCGTCGAGCATGGCGCCCAGCAGGAATTGCCCGCCGCGCACCGACACGGTATGCGTCTGCCCCTTGAGCTGAACCGTCAGCTCGGCGTCGGGACCCTCGGCGCCCGTTTCCACCGCGCCCTCCAGCGCAGCGCCGAAGTCCTCGCGGTAGACGCGACTGGGCTCGATCCCAGCCGCTGCCAGCGCAGCCAGAACGGAGTGCATGAAGGCCTCGGGGCCGCAAAGGTAGGCGTCAGCAGCCTCAAGGCCCTGGGTCTGCGCCTCCAGCAGCGCCTGCGTGGGCAGGCCCTGTTCGGCGTCATACCAGTGGCGTATCTCCAGCCGCTGCCCGCTACCCGCCTGTAGCGCCTGCAACTCAGCCAGTAGCATGGCCGTGGCTCGGTCGCGGCAGGCGTAGAACAGCCGTACCTGGGGCGCGCCTTGCAGCAACGCTTGGCGCGCCAGCGCGAAGATGGGCGCAATGCCACTGCCGCCGGCATACAACAGCACTGGTTGGCCATGCCGCGCCAGTGTGAAGCGCCCGGCGGGCGGAAGCACCTGCAATCGTTGGCCCGCTCGCGCGTGGTCGCACAGCCAATTGGAGACGCGCCCACCCGCCACGCGGCGCACCAGCACGCTGATCGCCTGCCCATCCTCGGGCGCACTGGTGATCGAATAGCAGCGCCAATGTTCATCGCCTTGCACGGGGACGGCAAGCGTCAGGTACTGGCCAGACTGGAAGGAAAAACGCTGCCGCTGCCCGCCGTCCACGCCCAGGCTCAGCAGGATGGCGTCGCTGCCTTGCGGTGAAACAGCGGTGACGGTAAGAGAATGTGCCAGTTTCATGCGCTGCCACCTCCCCTCACAAAAAGAACGAGTTGTTGCCCTGCAGGCAGTCGCTGTCGATCAGGTTGACCTGCTTGAGCACGATGACTAGCCCCTGGGCGCTCTGGCGCAGCACGAACCCGTTCCAGCCCGCGAGCACACGGTTGTGGCCCTCGCGTGACTCGGCCAGAGTGAAGCTGTAGCGCGCGCGCCATTCATTGCCACGGTCCGGGCTGGGCCACACTTCCAGTCCGCCCCAGTGCCGCGCCGTGCGCGAAGTCGGGAACTGCGAGAAGGCCAGCCCGGTGCCCAGGCGGCTCACACGGTCGAGCAGACGGCGCCGGTCGTGGAATTCCAAGGTGACGTATTGGCGCGGGTCGGGCGCGGGCGCGCCCGCCGGCACCCAATAGGCGCATTCCTCGCCATACAACGCCAGCCAGCGCTCGTAGGCGGTCTTGTCCATCGAGCCCTGATCGAGCAGGCGAGCTTCCAGTGTCAGTAGTTGTGCCACCTGCTGCGTTTGCGCGGCGTCAGCGCCCTGGGTGCGCACGGCGGCCTGGGCCAGGTCGTCCGAAGCGGCGAGAAGCCAGTCGTAGAACGCCGGCACCACGTAGAGCGAGGGAGGCTGGTGGCGGTAGGCCGGAACGGCGGCAGCTTGGGCCAGATCCTGGGCGGCGTTCATGGCAGCTTCCCCTTGTTCATTTGCAGCGTCGGGCGGGCTTGCATCAGCCGCTTCCACTGAGCGTAGTAGTTGCGCATGTGAATTTCTGTGGTCACCGGGCCGCTGACCACGCCATCGGGACCGGGCACATCCTTGCCGGTCTCCCAGTGGCGACCCATGTCCACCCATTCGTCCTCGGGGCTGTTCATAAGGCCGCGTTGGCACTCTTCGAAGTTGGCGGCGTCGTCCATCTCGCCCATGACGGGGAAATCCTCCTGCGTGCGCAGGCGCATGGTGTTGACCTCTGCGTCCACGTCTCTGCGCCGGGTGGCATGCCAGCTTACCGAGGTTTCGCCCACCGCCAGAGGCTGGATCACCTGCACCTGGTTGCCGATCAGCGCCAGATTGGGAAAGATGTTGAGGTTCATGCCCGCCCCGACAGTGGTGTCGAGCACGCGTTGGGCCTGATCGCGGCTGTGGGTGGCGGCCACGTGGGCCTCGTAGGGCTCACGCCCCGGCTGCGGGCGCTGCTCGCGCCAGGCGGAGTTGCCGTGCATCTCGGGACGCTGGTCGACCACCGTATGCCCGTTGTCGAGCGCGTTGTTGCTCATGCGGGAGCGGTCGGCGTCGGCGAAGTAGGCCATGTCGCCGCCACCGTAGCGTTCCTTGGTCATCACCAGCAGCGACTGGTGCGAGAACGGCACGTGGTAGCCGTCGCCCGCGTTGTCCCAGACCAGTTTCCAGTTGCAGCCGACGCGAAAGCGCTGAGCGCCGGCCAAGACGATGTTCTGAGCGCCCCCATTGTGCTCGATCCAGGCGTCCAGATAGCGTGTGGCATTGCCGAGGTGCTCGGCCAGGGGCGGCGCCTCGGAGTTCAGGGTAGCGAAGATGAAGCCCTTGTACGACGCCACCTGCGCAGGCCGCGCAAGGTGCATGTCGCGCGCCTTGAAGGCCGGGCCATAGGCGTTCTTGCCGGGAATGCCGAACAACTGACCTCGGTTGTCGAAACGCCAGCCGTGGTAGGGGCAGGTGAAGTTGGCGGCGTTTCCTTGGTGCTCGCGGCAGACGGTTGCGCCGCGGTGCGAGCAACGGTTGGAGAACACGCGAATTTGCCCCTCTTCGTCGCGAGTCACGATGACCTCGCGGGTGCCCAGCCAGGCCTGCCGGAAATCGTTGGGCTCGGGGATCTCGCTTTCATGGGCCAAGTACACCCAGCTGGCGGCGTACACATGGTCCATTTCGCGGGCAAAGATGGCGGGGTCGGTATAGACGCGGCGGTGTACACGGTCTGGCTGCACCAGGTCGTCCCATTCATCGGCGGCGGATTCCCCGGCCGGAACGGCGGCAATATGAATTACTTTCATCGTTTTCTCGCAATTCGGTTGAATCTGAAAATCGCGGCTTCAGTTCATGTTGTTTCGGTAAGCGTGGGCACAGCCGCGGGAGCCAGGGCGCCTTCGTCCAGTAAGCGGCGGCCCAGCGCGATGACGGCGTCGGGAGACAGAGGCTGGCTGGCTTCCTGTTCTACGTGCGCCCACTGCTCGTCGTCGAACAGCGCGCGGTGGTAGGCCATGAACTTGTCTTTCAGGAACTGACGGTCCACCTCGGGGTGCCCCTGGATGCCCAAGATGCGGCCCTGCACCAAGAACACCTCGTGGGGGATGGTCTGCGACGACGCCAGCAGGACGCTGCCCGGCGGCAGTGCCGCCACGCATTCGCCGTGGCTTTGGACCAGCACGCTGGGCGCTTGCGCCAGCGCCGCGCCCAGCAGCTCAACGGCGACGGGGTCCCAGCGCAGGGCATCGACCCCCAGCTTGAAGCGCCCTGACGGGTTCCTGGCAACCCGTCCACCTAGGGCCGCCGCGATGGCCTGCGAGCCAAAGCACAGCCCGATCAGGGGTGAGCCTGCCTCGTCGCTAACGCGGCGAATCAGCGCCAGCAGGTTGCTCACCAGGAGCGAATCGGCATCGTCCACTACCGACATTGGGCTGCCGCTGATGACGTAGCCGTCGTAGCCCATCGCCCGCTCCAGGAAGCCGTCGCGCGCGGGTTCCAGCACGTCCCACTGCTCGCCCGCGCGACCGAAAGTGGCGATCATTTTTTCCTGCAAGATCTCGTCTCCGGGTACTTCAGTGCACCAGAGCACGGCATATTTCTTCTTCACGGTGTCTATGAGCGTTACCTGGTTCAGTTCAGAACAGTTCGAAGTACTCGCGATGCTCCCAGTCGGTGACGGGGTCGCCCGCCATGTCCACGTCGGCGCCTTCGGCGGCCACGAAGCGCGCCCATTCGCTGCGCCGCAGGTGCAGCCAGTAGTGGATGAACTCTTCGCCGAAGGCTTCGCGGAAGAAGCTGGAGCCCTCCAGCACGTCCAGCGCCTCGGCCAGGTTGCGCGGCAGGATCGGAACGTCGGCGGCATAGGGCGTTTCCTGCAGAGGGCCGGGATCGAGTTGGCGACGAATGCCATCGATCCCCGAGAAGAGCTGCGAGGCCAGATACAGGTAGGGGTTGGCCGCCGGCTCGCCGACCCGGTTTTCCACACGGCTGGCTGAGTCTTCTGGGGCGGCGATCACGCGCGCCATGGCGGCGCGGTTGTCCTCGGCCCAGGTCACCCGATCCGGGGCCAGAGAGAACGGGCGTCGGCGTCGGTAGCCGTTAACCGTGGGGGTGGTGAAGCTGGAGGCCGCACAGGCATGTTTGAGCAGGCCACCGACATAGGCCCGGCCCAGCGCCGACAGCGGCTCGCCCGTCTGCGGAACGAAGGCATTGACGCCGGAGTCGCGCGCCGCCAGCGACTGGTGCAGATGCCAGCCCGAGGCACAGAAACCCTCAATCTTGGGTTTGCACATGAAACTGGCAAGGTAACCGCGCCGCCGACAGATTTGCTTGACTGCGTTGCGGAACAACACCATGGTGTCGGCCATGTCCAGGCCGGACATGACGTCGAAGGTGGTCTCCATCTGGCTGGGCCCCCATTCATCCTCGATGCTGCGCAACGGCATGCCCAGCGTCAGCAGGTGCTGGCGCACCTCGGCCATGATGGGTTCGACCTCGTCCAAGTGATTTTCGAGCAGATAGGAGTAGCCCTTGGCGACCGGCATCACCTTGGGCGGTGCCGCCGGTGTGCCGGGGCCACCCAGCGTCTCGGGCTCCAGGCAGGGGTCGACGATGCGCGTCAAGTACCACTCCACCTCCAGGCCACCATGGAAGTCATAGCCCAGATCCGCCAACTGCCCCAGCGCTTTCTTCAACAGGGCACGCGGGCTCAGCGGGAAGGGCCGACCGCTACGCATGTACAGATCGGCCAGCATCCAGCCCGTGCGATCAGCCCAGGGCAGCACGCGGAAGGTGGTGGGGTCGGGCACCATCACCACGTTAGGGCTGCCCGCCAACTCCGGGTTGCCAAGCCCGCCATCCGAGGAAAAGGGATTGAACACGATGGCGCTGGCCGTGTCGAAGAAAAAGGGCGACATGGTGATTTCCGAGCCGCTGCCGAATGCGGAGCGCAAGGCTGCCACCGACAGCATTTTCCCGCGCAGCAGACCATATTGATCCGGCCATGAGAGGCGAATCATCTGAATGCCGTCCTGCTCGATTTTCTTCAGCACTTCAACGGCCGCCGCCTTCTGGGCGTCGGACCACAAGCCGTGCCGATCAATGAATTTCTGGCTCATTTTTTTCTCCGGGTTTTCCGGCATAGATGCCGGTTGTTTAGAATTAACGAATTACCCAACCATCTGCCACCAGATCAGTTCAGCACGCATTAAATTTGCCAATCAAAATTATGTTGATTTCCTGAGAACCTGAAAGGAAAAACATGCGAAACCTATTCGCAAAAATGCGAGTGATGCAATGGTTTTTTCAACCACCCCCCGCCACTTCGAGCCCTACGGCAACGCTAGGAGCCACGCGGCAGGCTAGGAGCGTGGGCGGCAGAAGCAGGGAATCCCCTGATGACCTGCGCACATGAGTGAGCGTTCAAGCTGCATGGCCATAAGTTACCGCCCCTACGAACCGCAACAAGAGATGCTGCTGTCCGCATCGCTGCAGGACTGGCTGCCTGCGGGGCACCTGGCCTACTTCATCAGCGACACGGTCGATGCGCTGTAAGCGTTCCGCGAACCCATCTTTCATCTCACCGTTGAAGCTGCGAACCTCGGGTCTTCGCAATCAACGAACGAGACGAGGTGGACATGGATCGACAGCAGATGGAACGGTGCCTGGAGCAAGTGGCGGCGTATCGTGCCTCTGGCCAGAAGGCGCAGGTATGGGCCGAGGCCAACGGGGTGCCAGCGGGAACGCTGCAAAGCTGGTGCGCACATGCGCGGCGCTGGCAGGCGCGGCTCGACGGCGTCAGCCCTGAGCCCTCGCCAGCCGCCAGGCCGAGCGGCTTCGTGGCCGCCCGCGTGGCGCCTGGTGCCGCATCGACATCGGTGCGCGTCGAATTGAACGTGGGAGGCACCCGGCTCGATCTGCATTGGCCGCTGGCGCACACGCGTGAACTCGCTTCGCTGCTGCGGGAGTTCGGCCGATGATTCGCATCGACGTCATCTGGCTGGCGCTTGGCGCGGCCGACCTGCGCGGGGGCATCGACACGCTGTTGGCCCAAGTGGTGCGCGGCTTCGCGCTGGGCGCGCAAGCCCACCACGCCTACGTGTTTGCCAACCGCCGCGCCGACCGGCTCAAGGTGCTGGTCTACGACGGCGCGGGCATGTGGCTGTGCACCCGGCGGCTGCAAGCGGGCAGCTTCGCCTGGCCGCGCCAGGACACGGGGTCACTTCAACTCACGCGCGAGCAGTTCGACTGGCTCGTCGCGGGCCTGCCGTGGCAGTGCCTGGGCAGCGCGCAGCCGCAGTCGATCACGGTGGTCTGAATGCGCTCGATTCGAGGTCGGGATTTGCGCGTTTGTCTATTGGAGAAAGTCATGCCTCGCGCGCACGCGCGCGCGAGGCATGATGGCGGCCATGCTCGAAGGCCCGGACACCCACACGATCGATGCGCCGGGCGCACTGGATTCGATGCAGGAGCTGCGCGATGTGATCGGGCGCATGCAAGGCGAGCTGAAGTTCAAGCAAACCAGGATCGAGGCGCTGAACTTCGAGATCGCGCGGCTGAAGCGCTGGCGCTTCGGCTCCTCCAGCGAGAGCCTGGAGACGAGCACGCAGGCGGTGCTGTTCGATCAGATCCTGGCCGACACGGCGCTGGAAGACCGCGCCGCCCAGCAAGACCAGAAGCCACCGGTAGCGCCACCCCGGGCCAAAGGCCAGGCGGTGCGCCAGGCGCTGCCGGCGAGCCTGCCGCGCATCGATCACCATCACGAGATCGAGCAGACCCACTGCGAGTGCGGCCAGCCCTTCAAGCGCATCGGCCAAGAAGTCAGCGAGCAGCTCGATTGCGTGCCGGCCCAATTCTTCGTGCTGCGCCATATCCGCGGCAAGTACGCCTGCACGTGCTGCCAGACGATCCAGGCCGCGCCGATGCCCGCGCAGATCATCGACAAAGGCATCCCCGCGCCGGGCCTGCTCGCGCAGGTGGTGGTGGCCAAGCACGACGATCACTTGCCGCTGTACCGGCAGGAAGAGATCTACGCGCGCTCTGGCGTGCACATCCCGCGCTCGAGCATGGCCCAGTGGATCGGCATCTGCGGGGTGCGTCTGGCACCGCTGGCCGATGCACTGAAGGGCTTCATCCTCAGCCACGGTGTGATCCACGCCGACGAGACGCCGGTGTCGCTGCTGGCGCCGGGGCGCGGCAAGACCAAACGGGCCTACGTCTGGGTCTACCGCACGACCAACTTCGTGGCCCAGCGCGCGGTGCTGTTCGACTTCACCGCCAGCCGCGCCGGCGAACATCCGCGGCGCGTGCTGCGAGGCTTCGGCGGCACGCTGGTCAGCGACGATTACAGCGGCTATTTTGGGCTTCAGGCGCAAGGCGTCAGCGCCGCACTATGCTGGGCCCACGCGCGGCGCAAGCTGTTCGAGGCGCACGAGTTCAACGCCAGCCAGATCGCCGGCCAGGCGGTGGCGCTGATCGCAAAGCTGTACGAGGTCGAGCGCGAGGCGCGCGAACTCGAACCCCAGGCACGGTGGCTGCTGCGCCAGCAACGCTCCAGGCCCATCGTCCAGGCCCTGCACCTCTGGCTGACCGGGCAGCGCCAGAAGCTGGCCAATGCCGACGTGACGGCCAAGGCGATCGATTATTCGCTGAGCAATTGGCGCGCGCTCACGCGCTACCTGGACGACGGCGACGTCCCAATCGACAACAACGCGGCGGAGAACGCGGTGCGCCCGCTGTGCGTTGGCCGCAAGAATTGGCTTTTTGTAGGCTCGCAGCAGGCCGGCGAGCGCGCTGGCGTGGTCATGAGCCTGATCGAGTCGGCCAAACTAAACGGGCACGATCCCTGGGCCTACCTCAAGGACGTCTTCGAGCGTCTGCCCACGCTCAAGCAGCGCGACCTCGCGCAGCTGCTGCCGCACAACTGGCGGCCTGCCACCGACATCGCCGTGCCAAACGCGGCGCTCGCCGCCGCCGCGTAGAACCATCCTTCAACACGCCGTCATCGACGGCGCAAGGGTGTCGTTCGCGGAACGCTTACGGTGTGCCGGCGGCGCCGGCGCAGTTGCTGCCGGTGCGAATCGAGCCGAACCTGGCGACCGTGCCGCAGCGCGAAGGCGGCCTGATTGAAGTGCAGATCCACGGGGTCGATTTGTTTTCGTTGTCAAAAGTGACGGTAGGAGATCGAGCACTGGCGTAGGGGTGGCCTGCCAAGCCATTGATTTCATTGGGTTTCCTGTTGATTTTTTTGATCGCCGTTTGAGGGCGCAAAAGCGTGCTCGGTTTCAACCGCCGGTCCCGGTTTTCGGCGTGGTCTGTGACGGCAGGATTTCACTGGCATAACGCTCCACTGGAAAGCGGAATACGCCCCTCAAATTGATACCTTGCAGCCGCGTCGGCGCAATTTTCCCCGTGAGCTCCGCCGGGATGACCTGACGCCGGTTGGCCCAGCGGTCCAGAACGGCCTGCATCTGGGTTGTGTTCCAGGCCATGATGATGTTGGCCAACAGACTCAAGGCGTCAGCCACCGCCTGCATTTCCTCGGCCCGCTTGGCCTGAGCCGGGCTCACTCTGCCGGTATAAATCGCCCGCTTCAAGGCATTGACCGCCTCACCCCGGTTGAGTACCCGACGCAGCTCATTCCTGAAGGCGTCTTTGACAAAGTAGTCGGCCAGGAACGCAGTTCGCAGCAAGCGCCCCAACTGAACACCCGCTTCGTAGATGGGGTCTCCCCGCGCCGCCGATCCAAATCTGGCCAGCGCTGCAACTGCGCTGGCGTTGCCGCTCATCACCGAGGCTGCCAAATGGACCAAGGTGTCCCAGTGCTTCTCAATCAAAGCGGTATCGACGGTAGCCTCGCAAACTGCTGCGATCTCCGGTGGAATGATCGTGCCACGCGGCACGTACAGATGACGCTGCTTCAATTCCTTCAGTCGTGGGCATAGATCGAACCCCAGTAGCCGGGCCAACGCCATGGCAAAGTCGGTGTAGCCGTGGGTGTCCACCGCCAACTGGCTGGTCTCGATGGATTCTTGGCGCACGACACCCTCAATGGCGACCCCTGCCTGGCGCTCATTGAGCACAAAAGGCTGCGCGTAGAAGATCCCCCATCGGTCACGCACATGGGAGTAGATGCCAATCGAGGACGTGTTGCGTCTTGGATCCTGTCGGGCCTGCCACACCCGTTGGGTGGTTTCCATGCTCATCATGTCGGACGACGCCAGGTCCGTGCGACCCCATGTCGCTGCAATGGGGTGCCGTTGCATGAACTCCAGCACCGCGTGGCAGGCTTGACTCAAGCGACGCTCGTCCCCGGCCCAACGCATGGCCTGACGGATGCTGGTGGCAGACAACTGCGGAATCATACGGGCGCATTCGGCCGCCGTCAGACTGGTGCCGTGGGCCATGATGCCGGCGTAGACCATCAGCAGCTCTTCTGTCGAACGTGGCTCGCGGCCAAGCATGATCCAGCTGAAACGTACCTGAGCGTCAACGGCCAGGATCACTTCTGGGAGTTGCACCTCACCGATCCTCAGGTCAAGTTTGGCCCTCAACTTAATCACCTCTGGATCTTCATCCTCTGCCGGCAATACTGAAAGGTGGAGTTCTTCGTCCACGCGCAGCACACCGCTGCGCGCGGCGACGGCCACTGCCTCCACGCCGGCGCGTACCTTGGCCAGCAACGGCTTCAAAAGTGTGGATGCATTGGCTGGCAGTGACAGTCGGGCATAGTGCCGTTTGGCTTCTTCCTGCCAGCGCGCATCAGTGAAGAACAGGCGTGCGCGGCCACGAAAGCTCAGGCTGTGCTCAATCCACACCGAACCGTTGCGCACGGCACGTCGCAATGAAAACAGGGTGGCCACCTCCAAGGCCCGAAACGCGCGCTCCCGGTCGGCACCCGCAATCGCGCCGCTCCAGACCGAACCCAAGCGAGGGGCGCTGACATCAGCAGGTAGTTCGCGAAGTTTGCCCGCGTACAGTTTCGTCAATTGGGCCAAGGCTGTGGTCACCGGGTGCTCGCTATTGGCCTGCCAGGGCAGCTTGGTGATTTCGGCCAGCAAAGAGCGCACGGGACGTATGGCGTCAAACAAACGCTCACGCACCACCGAGGCCCGGCTGGGTGGTTTGCCTTGCTGGCTGGCACTGAGCAGGGCAACAATTCGAGCCCGCAACTCCGCGTCTTGAAGTTCACCCTGGGCGACCAAACCAGCCAGCTCTGCCAGCAATGTCTTGTACAGGTCAGCCCAATTGACCGTCTCCGTGACACCTGCTGCGACCGTGCGCCAAAGATCGGCAACGCGCCGCTGAACCATCAAGATAGCTTGGTCTGTGCTGGTAAACAGGCAGTGCCGTAAAAAGCAGCCAACCTCCACTGTGCGAGCGGGTTCTTTGATCCTGGCCCCCACCGAGGGAGGCCTTGAAGCCAGGCGGCGTGCATAGCGCCGCACAATGAGACCGGACAGGTCGTCCAGGTGTTTGTGGACATTCAGGGCGTACAGCAGTTCGATTCGCTCGAACACCTCGCCAATTTGTTTGGTTGAGTGTTTGGCCGGTGCCGACCACAACCAGCTCTGCTGGGTTTGCCCATCCGGGCGCAATGCGGCCATGGCATCCCGCCAGCGCACCAGTTGTTCGGGCAGCACAGATGCCGCAATCGTTTTGGCTGTTTCTTCTTCGAGTTGTCCCAGCGCCGCTGTGACCAGGACACGGATGTCACGGTCGCGCAGGATCAGGATCTTGCTTTGATACAACCAGCGCCGAGCGAATACGAGCAATTGATCCCGATCGGCGCAGCGGGCCACCTCATCGCGCAGGGTGCGTACCAGGGCGCGACGTTGGTGCTCCGTCATCCAATGAAACCCCAGGACATCACAGGCCAGTTGTTGATGGTCAAAGAGGGTTCGACCGCGAACATACAGGGCTCGCAGGGATGCCAGTTCAACAGCAGTGATGCCGATTTCGTCACCCAGATGGCGCCACAGGGTTGTCGGAACGATGCGCACCGAATTCAGCAGGCGCCCGCTCAAGCGCAAGAAACCTATGTGCAGTGCCAGACCCAGCTTGTGGGCGTTGCTTCGGCGGGCGTTGATGAGCTCGCGCTCAGTACGGCTGTACGTGAAAAACGACTGAAGCTCGAAGGTGCTGATTTCCCTTGGCAGCTCTCGCAGGCCAAGGTAGGTTGTGTGCCAGCTTTGCATCTTGTGTCTCCGGTGATTGGGGCAGACACAATACGCCTGAAAAAGTGAACAGGAAAACCAATGAAATCAAGGGCTTATCAGACCACCCCTACGCCAGTGCTCGATCTCCTACCGTCACTTTTGACAACGAAAACAAATCGACCCCTGTCAAGGAAAACGGGCCTGCAGCATCGCCAGGAACGGCGATGGAGGCCCGCTAGGGGACGCCAGCAGCGCAGTTAAAACGTCGCGTCTTTCAGCGAGATCGAACACCCGTTGTAGTCGTAGCTCACGTCCGACACGACACCCGACACCCGAGCGGTTTTCCCGGTTGAAAGCTGGGTGACGTTGAGCTTGTTGTCTGTACCGGCATGCACCGAAACCTGGCCGGAGCGCAGGAACACCCGATAGCGAGGCTGGAAGCCTTCGGTGACGGAGCGCACTTCACCGCTGACCGCAAGGCCCTTGTTGGCATAGAGGCCGTTTGCTCGCACCTGGTTGTCTTTCGCGGCCTGGCAGATTTGCGGCAGGGATTCCGTGAGCATCACCGGGGCGGTGGCCTTCTGCACATCCTTGGCGACTTGATCCAACGCAGCGCAGCCCGCGAGGGCGAGCAATGGAATAACGAGGGCTAGACACTTCTTGGTTGATTGCATAGACACGACCTTGAGGGTTGGTTAGGAAATTGGGTGTCGGGATGCCCCCGACTGCTCACCACTAGGCAGGTGACGCAGCCGCTAGACCGAAGCGAGCGGCTTTTAGTACGTAGGCACGTAGATGACTTCAATGTCCACGCGCTGGTTCTGGTGCCGCCCTTCTGGCGTCGAGTTGTCGGCCACGAAGTCGGATGCCGAAGCGAAGTTCACCATGATCTTGAGCGGCGACACGCCGCGCGCAATCAGGTACTGGCGGGCCGACAAGGCCCGGCGCAAGGCCAGGGCCTCATCGGCCGCGCTGGGGCGTAGCGTGCTGGTGCGACCGCTGACGTAGATGATCGTGGCCCCCTTCGCCTCGGCCAGCAGCTCGGCCGTGGAAGCGTCCGGCCGGAACGTGGTGCTGCTGTCGGAGAAGGACACCGAAACAGCGGTCAAGACCGGCTCGCCATAGCTCACGGCCGCCATGCCGGCAGCGCCGGCGGCCATCGCGCCAGGCGCGAAGGCAAGGGACGCCAAGGAGAGGGTCAGAAAAAGGGCTTTGCGCATGGTGCGGACTCCAAATCAGAAGAACAGGTAGCCGGCCTTGCTCATGGGGATGCGGATCAACCACAGAGCGGCCAGGTGCAGCGGGTAATAGGCGTAGAACGCCCAGCGCAGGCGCGGCATGGGCAGATCGACGCGGGAAGCGACCAGGAGCAGCGGCAGCGAGGCCAGCGCCCACAGGTTGCGATTGATGAACCACAGCGCCGCGCAGGCGAGCAGCGCGACGGCCGCGGCGGCCCAGGTGGGCCGCTTGCGGTACGACCACACCGCCAGGCCGAAGGCCACGGCCGGCCACCAGTATTCGACCAGGCCGCCACCGACCAGGAACACCAGGCCGGCGCCGACCAGGTGCAGCGGGCCGCCCTTTTCCACCAGGTAGGCGCACGCCGTCACGACCAGGAGCGTGAACAAGACATTGAGGGGCCACCACCCGGCGGACAGGCCACCCAGGGCGACGAAGGGCACCGAGGCCACAGCGCCGAACACCGCGAGGCGCTTCATCGTGCGCGTGTACGCGCCGCGCTCGAATGCACCAGGTCGAGCCAGGTTGTAGGCCAGCACGAAAACGAAGATCGGCAGCGCCAGGCGGCCGGCCTCGAAGAGAAACGGCAGCGTGCCATTGAACAGGTACTTGTTGACGTGATCGCCGGTCATCAGGGCCAGCGCGAGCCACTTCAACGCTTCGACCGTCCCATCCGGCACGTGCAAGGGCTTCATCCGCGCTTGCCCCCGCGTGAGGCATAGGCGCGCAGCACCAGGAAGATGATGTACAGCGCAGGAAGCGACAGCACGAAGGCAATGGGCTTGCCGATCCATGCCGGCAGCGCCCACAGCAGCAGACCCAGCGCGAAGATCGGGCCGAGGCCCAGCAAGAGCAGATCGAATTGCCCCTTGGCCTGCGATTCGGCCCAGTTGCAATAGGCGGTCAGCACCCGGCCGAAACCGAGCGTGTAGCGCATCATGAAGGCGTGGAATTTGTCCATGTTTTAGCCGCTAAATCGGAAGGCCCGCCCTACTCCGGCGAGCCTTCGCTTCTGTTGTTGAAGGAGATCGAGCGCGGCACGTAGCCGCCCGCGACGTTGATGGATGGAGCTGCTGCCGGCCTGGCCGCCGGCGCGGCCGCTGGGGCCGCTGCCGTGGCCTGCTGGGCGGCTTGCACCGCCGGCGCTGGCCCGGTCGGCATCGAGGGCGTGGCCCCCGCCTTCGTCACGTCCAGCGTGACGAACCGAGCTTCGAGCCAATCCGCCCACTTGGCGGCCTTGCGCATCAGGTCGGCGCGATACACCGCGTTGTACTGCGGCGTGCGTGAGTGGTAATTCGCGGCCTTCGTCCAGAGATCGCCCTTGTCGTTGCGAATGTGCATCCGCAAGCGCCAGGCGGCGAGGTCGAACGAGTAGCAGCCAGCGGCCGCTACATCGTCCGCCGTGATGCCGTAGCGGGCCAGGTCGCGCAGGTAAGCCGTGTTGAACTGCATCGGCCCCACGTCATGAGTGCCGTTCGAGTTGCGCACCCACTGGCCCGGCTTGCCGCCTTCCTTCTCCGCGACGGCCAACACGATGTTGGCCGGCACTTCGTACTTCACGGCCGCCGAAACGGCGCACACGACGCGCTCCTGGAGCTGCGGCGGAAGGTCGGCAGCAAAGGGCATGTCAGTAACCCCCCCAGGAAGCGCGGCGGCGCTCTTCGTCCTCGCGCCGGATGCGTTCGTTGTACTCGGCCAGCGCCCGGTCATAGTCGGCCGCTTCGACCCAATACCCGCCCCTTTCTGGCGTGCCGACATAGCGCGGCTTGGTGCTGCTGAAATCGGTGTAAGCGTGGTTGGTGTAGGCCGCGCAGTAGTCGGGCATCTGGTTGCTGATGTACGTCGTCCCGTCCTCGTAGCCCTGCCAGAACACCAGCGTTTGATTCAGGGCCTGCGCATCGCAACGGCCAGCGCCGCGCGACATGGCCGACACCAGCGCGGACATTTCCGGCGTCTGGTTCGACACCGGGCACAGATCGAGGAAGTTCTTGCGCTTCTTGATCGTGTCGGACATTTTCCGCGCCGTGATGCTGAAATACTTGCGAAGCGACGGCGCGCATTCGCTCGGGCGGGTGCCGCTTGCGAGGCACAGGATCGCCTCGCAAGCCAGGCGGGTGTCGCCGGTCAGCACGTCTTGCGCGCTGGCCGTGCCGACCGAGCAGAGGGCCGCCACAGCGGCCACGATGGAAAGCAACTTCTTCTTCATGATGAACACTCCTTTGGGTTACGCAGATTTGTCGTTGCGGCCGCCGTCACGGAACGCGGCTACTTCGGACTCGGGATCGGCAGAGCTGTCAGCTCCGGCCAGGCTGTTGTCGCCGAAGGTCGGCGAGGGTTGTTGATCGGGCACGTCGATGCTCGTGTCGGCCGAGCTGCCGCCCTGCGCCTTGATCGCGGCCGCGATCTTTCCGCCGGTGGTGTCGGCGATGCGTTCCATCGCCGAGTCGCGCATGCTGGCGGCCTTCGCGGCCGCCACCGCACCTACACCCTTCGCCAAGTTCGCGCCGGCGTCGGCCGTGACGCGGCCGGCCTTGCCAAGCGCGGAAGCGGCCGAGGCCAGCATGCCGGGGCCGGTACTACCAGGTGCGTCCTGCTGGCCGCCCTGCCCCGCTCCCTGGCCCTGGCCGCCACCCTGGCCGGCCTTCGCGCCGCCGGCGTCACCGCCGCCGCTGGCCTTCTGGCCGCCGCCTTCGCCACCCTTCGAGCTGGAGCCGGCCTTATCGCCGCCGGCCTTGTCGCCGCCTTTGTCGCCGCCCTTCGACTCGCCGCCGCTGCTGCCGCCGCCGCCAGAGTCGCCACCGCCGCCACCGAAGCCGGCGGCTTGGCCCAGGGGCGTGCTGGTGCCGGCTTCACCGCCACCACCACCGCCAGAGTCGCCGCCACCACCACCGCCCAGCATGGACATGACATCCGACCCGGACGAGACGTTTTCATTGGCCTTCGAGAACGCGGCCATGACCGCAGAAGCACCGCCGGCGGCCGAGGCCGCGCCGGCCGCCAGAGCAGCGCCGCCGGTTGCCGCTGCTGCGGCCGCCATGCCAGCGGCACCGAGGGCCGCGCCTGCGCCGAAGTTGCCGATGCCGGCACCGCCCACGCTCGCGCCGGTGATGACGCCGGCGATGAGCGCCGGAATCTTGTTGACGAGTGCCAGCAGGATCACGCAGACGATGAGCATCACGCCCATTTCCTTGAGGTTGATCCCCTCGCTCATGCGCGCGTAGTAGTCATCCAGAAAGGTCTTGCCGATGCCGACCAGCAGCACCATTGCCATGAGCTGCGCGGCCACACCCAGCACGGTCTTGTAGTAGTTGATCGCCATGTCGGAAGTCCACCGCGACCCACCGAAGCCGAGGAAGAACACGCCGCCATAGGCGAGCACCCAACCAGACGCCAGGAGAAGAAGCATGTTCACGCCGATGAGCGCGAGCACGATCAAGATGGCAACGGCCATGAGGATGCCGGCCATGCTGTCCACCGGCGACCACACCGAGGACTGATCCATCACCTTGTAGAAGATGGCAAAGCCAATATCGACAATGCCGGAAGGCGACAAGGCTTGACCCAAGCCCGTCGCGTTGCCGGCAATTTGGCGTAGCGACGCATAGATGGTCGAGGCGAAGTTAGGGCCGTTCGTCAGCAACCACCAGAAGAAGCCGGTGAAGATGGTGAAGCGGACAAGCTCCGCGAAGAACTCCCCAATGTCGGCCTTGCGCAAGGCCATCATGCCGAACGTCCAGACCATCGAGATCGTCACCAGCAGCCAGAACAACCAGGATGCGGCGTTGGTGATGACACCGGCCCAGCCGCTGGCGGCGGCGTTGTAGCGGTTCAGAACGTCATCGAAGAGGCCCGAGCTGTTCATTTGGGCGGAAGCGTCCGTAGAAAAGAACGCCAGCCAAACGAGCAGCGGCAGGGCGAGTTTCAAGCTGGCTGGCATTCTCATTCGTCAGTACCTCACCAGGACTTAGGTTCGCTAGGTTTGAACGAGCCGGCCCGCAGGCACTGCGATGAAAACGCCTCTTGCACGCTCTTATCGAGCTTGGCGATGTTCTCGGGTTTGCAGTTCTCGGCATTCACTTCGGGCAGCGTCACCGGCTCGGGCTTTTTCTCGCAGCCGGCCAGCAGGGCCGCCACAAGGGCGGCCGCTGCCAGGATCGAGGGTTTGGATAGGCGCATGTATCCCCCTTACCAATTACGGGCCGGACTGGCCCTGTACTCGCCCTTGCGCAGCGCCTCGCCGGCGGCTTGCTGCTGCGCTTCACGGTCGGCTTCGACCTGCATCCGCGTGGCGATGGCGTTCTGCTGCGCGACCATGAGGCCCCGGATTTGCAGAAGCTGGTTTGCCTGCTGGGCCGCGAGCTGGTTGGCGAAGCCGATGGCCTGCATTTGCCCGTTCGCGCCCTGCGCGGCCGACTGGAGCCGTTCGAGCTGGCGCGCGTCGGACTTCAAGGCGTCCTGCTGGCGATCCAGGCCCTTGAACAAGGCATCGTTGGCCTTCTTCTGGCTCTCGCTCGCCAGGCGGCGGTTCTCGGCCATTGCGGCCTGTTCGGCGGGCGTGCAGCCGCCGGTGCCGTTGAAGCACGGCGAGCTGCGGTAGTAGGCCACGTCCTGGAACTTGCCCAGGTACGAGTCGATGCTGCCGAGCTGGGTCTTGTAGTAGTTCAGCGTATCGACCGCATTCATCAGCCCGTTGATCGTGGACTGCGCCTGATCCCAGATATAGGCCGCCGGCGCGACCGTGTTCTGGATCATGTTTTCGTACTGCTGGAGCTGGGTTTGGTACTGCTCAATTTGCTTGAGCGTCTGCGCCACCGACTCGATGGCCGTCATGACGTTCTGCACCAGGTTCCCGCCGTCGATGACGGGAATGCCGGCCTGCGCGGGCGACATGGTGGTGATCGACCCGGCCATCAGAGTGACGGCGAGAGCGACTTTAGCGGCTAAAAACTTCTGCTTCATTTGCTTTCTCCTGGCGTTAGTAGTCAAACGATTGGTACGGCTTCGAGAACGTCATGTCCTTGGTCACGATGACGTTGAACCGATAGCCGGGGCGGATTTCCAAGGTCGGGGCAATGTTCAGATTCTTGGAAACGAGTTGGGCGATGGTGTTGCCCAGCACTTGCCCAAGTGCTTCGCTCAAAGCATCGCTGGCGCGCTGCTGATTGCCGGTGGAACCGCTGTTGTCCTGGCTCATGCTCACGGCGGCGATGACGCCCGACATGAGGAAGGCCGAGCCGAACACGCGCAGGTAGTGGTTATTCACCTGGTCATTGAAGCCCGCGTACCCGGCGCTATCCGCGCCCGGCATCGTGCCAATGTCCATCGCCTTGCCATCGGGGAACACGATGCGCTGCCAAGCCACAAGCACGCGCGACTGACCGTAGGCAACATCGCTCGAATACGACCCGACCAGGCGCGAGCCTTGCGGAATCAGCAGATGCTTGCCGGTCGGCGTGTCGTACACGTTCTGCGCGACCTGGGCCATGATCTGGCCCGGCAAGTCGGAGTTGATGCCCGAAATGAGCGTGGCCGGCACCACGAAGCCGGCGCGCAGCTCGAAGGGCGAGCGCGGCGCTTCGGGCTGGGAGTCCAGCCGCCAACGGTCGCCCTGGCCGCTTCCCGCGAACTGCGCGTAGTTCTTGCCCTGGCCGCCACCGGCGGTTTGCAAGAGCTGCGGCGCACCACCACCCACGCCGCCGCCGGCCTGCTGGCCGCCGACGCCCGAGGCGCGAAGCTGCGCGAGCCGGGCCTGATAGGCGGCGGTCGGATCGCCCGATGCTTGCGCACCGATTTGCTGCCGCACAGCCGCCAGGCGGGACAGCATTTCGTCGCGCGTCTGCGGCGTGCCCGGCTGCGCGCCCGATGACCCGCTGCTGCGCGGCGCATCGACACGAACGCCCGTCTTGGCCTTGACCGCTTCCTGGAACATTTGCAGCTTCGCCATGCGGATGCGGTCGGCTTCATCGTCATGCACCGGCTGGCCCAGGTTGCCGCTGGGCGGTGGCGGCGGCGCGTCCAGGTCGGGGCGCGCGACAAGCACCGGCGCAGCCTCTGGCCCGGTCGCCAGCTCCGGCGGCTTGAGCGGCGAGGCCGCTTCTACCGTGCCGCCATCCCTGTCGCCGACGATCTCCTTGGCGAACATCGACGTGTTACCCGCCTTCTCGGCCGCGCCTTGCGCCGGTGCGTTCTGCTTCGCAGCGCGATCCGCCGCGACCAGCATCATCACCAGCAGGAAGGCACCCAGCGCGGCCGCAAGGATGTACATCGGCATGTTGTTGACACGCCGCACGCCGGACTTCTTCGATACCGCGCCCGGCGAGGCGTCCGGTGCCATTTGATCGGCTTGGTCACTCATAGGTCACTCCTTGCGCACCCAATACCCAGCCGGCGCAAAGCTGCCGTCTTGCACCAGGTACGGGCGGGTGATGGATTGATGGCCGACCAACAGAGTCAGGCGGTACAGGTTCGAGTCGCCGGCCTGGTCGAGCACGTACCGCAGCGGCAGGGCCGCCGGCGATGCCGGCTCACTGGCCGCCGTGGCCTGCGCCTTCGCGCTGGCCGGGTTGAACTCCAGTAGGGCATAGCCGCGCTCGCGCAACGTCAGCACCAGGGCCTGGCCGAAGGCATCAGGCGTGGCCTGTTGCAGCTCCAGGCGCGTCTTGGCCGGCGGGTACAGCACAGCGAGCTGCTGCACCGCTTCGCGGGCGAGCTGCTGCTGATCGACCGTTGCGGTCGGCGGGACGAAGTTGCCGTATTGGCCGGTGGTCGCGCAGCCGCCCAGGGCGAGGACGAACAGCGCAGCAAAGATGATCTTGCGCATGGTCACTTCCTCCGGGAGATAGTCACGCGGTCTTGGCTTCCACCAACACCGGCAATCAGGATCGCGCGGTCAAACACCGTGTCCACGATGTAGCGATTGCCCTGCACGCGATAGTTCACCATCACGGTTTCCTCGTCGCGGAAGATGCCGCCCTCGCGGCGCACGACCAGGAGCGTCGGCGCTTCGGTTTGCTCCATCGTTCCGGGCATTTCGATGATGGTCTTGCGGCCATCGTTGAACACACGCACCGGCTTCCAGCTCGCCGAGCCGGACAGGTCATAGTCGAACTTGAGATCGCCCAGGTACTCGCCGGTCTGCGGGATGGTGCGGTCGGTGCGTTCTTGCGTTTCGCGGCGCTGGATCGCGTCCCACTTCGCAAGCGCGTCCTCGGGGTAGGTGAACGAGACTTGCGGCATGTACTCGGTGCGATGCGAGCGCAGGCGCAGGTGATAGGCGCGGCGGTTCGTCGTCACGATGAGGCTGGTTTCCAGGCCAACATCCATCGGCTTGATGATGAGGTGCTGCACTTCGTTGGGGCCGCTGCCGGTGATGGCCGGCTCGACCGTCCACCGGGCCGTGTCGCCCAGGTTGATCGAGTTGACTTGCTCGCCTGGCTGCAAGGCCACGTCGCACACCTGGAGCACCGCGCACACGATGCTGGGCTGCTGCGCGCCGAACAGGAACTTGATCGCGCCATTGGAGCCGGCGACGGGCTTCATGCCGGTGGCAGCGCCCGCGTTCCATCGCTTCGCAATGTCGATGGCCGCGCGCTCTTGAGGCGTCAGCGTCGGGTTCTTGCCGGTGAAATACTTGTCGGCCAGGTCATCGGCGGCCAGGGCCAGGGTGGGCGACAGCAGCGCAGCGCCCAAGGCGACAACGGAAAAGATTTTCTTCATGGTGAATGTCCTTGGGTTCATTGAACGCGCGACCAGGAGTAGTCCCGCACGTACACGCTTAGGGGGTTGTTCCGAAGTTGCTCATCCGTGGTTTGCGGCGTGACTTCCGCGACGTACACAGTGACCAGCGCACGCCAGATCGCGGGCTTGCCCTTCGGTGTGCCTTGACGGTCGCGGGCGGTTTCTTCCCACTCGACTTGCCAGGTGTCCGGCGTCTGCGGGATGGCCGTCTTGATCTCGACGTTCACCATTTCCTTTTCAGCGCGACGGAACGGGCTGGCATCCGGGGTGCCGTTCAACCACTCATTCATCTTTGGCGTTGCCGGATCGTTGGGCGACAACTTGGCGTACACGCGGAACACAGAGCGGCGCTGCAAGGCCACGTCCGGCGTGACCGTGCGGGCGTCGGTGATGAACTCGGCGACCGTCGCATGGATGACGCGGGCATCGGCCTTCGAGGCCGCTTGCACCGGGCCGGCGGCCACTGTCTGGCCGAGCTTGTCCACTTCCACCACGTAGGGGATGAACTTCGACTGGCTGCCGATGTGGATCACGCCGCCGACGCCGGCGAGCGCGATCAACAGCGACAAGATGCCGATCACTTGCCAGGTCTGGCGAGACGACACGACGCCGCCCACGTGATCGTTCCAGGTGCGACGAGCGGCCAGATAGGGGTTCTCGGCCTCGCCCTGGCGTCGGCCGCCTTCCAGCGGTTCATCGGTCTGCCGAGGGTCGCGCTTGTCGCGTCCTGCGGCCGTGGCGGGCTTCTTGAAGATCAAGCCCTTGAGGGTGTCGGCAAAGCTCATGCGGCCTCCAGGTAGTCATTGAGATTCAGATTGCGGCCGGCCAGCCAGTGATCGACCCACTCATGGCCGAACTTCGCTTGCAGGCTCTTGATGGCGGCGACCGATTCCTTGTCGGACGCGCCGACGAAGGCCAGGGCCAGCGGCCCCAGGGCGAGGTCATAGAGGCGGCGGCCGTTCTCGGAGACGTAGTAGTACTGCCGCTTCGGAACCGCCGTGGCGAGGATTTCGATTTGCCGCTTGTTGAGGCCCATGCGGCGATAGAGCGCCGCCGTGTCCTCGTCGCGGGCATAGACGTTCGGCAGGAAAATCTTGGTCGCGGTCGATTCCACGATCACATCCAAGATGCCCGAGTTGGCCGCGTCGGAAAGGCTTTGCGTAGCCATGAGCACCAGGCAGTTCGCCTTGCGCAAGACCTTGAGCCATTCCCGAATCTTGGCGCGGAACGCCGGGTGGCCCAGCATCAACCAGGCTTCGTCCAGGATGATGACGGCCGGCTGGCCTTTAAGGCCGCGCTCGATGCGGCGGAACAGGTACAGCAGCACCGGCAGCGCGAACTTCTCGCCGAGGTTCATCAGCTCTTCGATCTCGAACACCGTGAAGTCGGAGAGCGACAGGCCATCCTCTTCGGCATCGAGCAGGTGGCCCATCGAGCCGTCCACCGTGTATTGCTTGATGGCCTCGCGGATCGCTTCGTCCTGGATCGTCACCGAGAACTCGGAGAGCGTGCGCGCGCCGCTGGCGTGCATGCTCATGATCGCGTGGCCGATCTCGTTGCGCTGCCCTGGCGTGGTGTCCACGCCGTTGAGCGCAAGGATCGTGTCGATCCACTCCATCGCCCAAGCCCGATCCGCCTTCGTTTCGAGGAACTGGAGCGGGCAGAAGGCCAGGCGGTCATCGTCGGCGGCCACCGTGAAGTGCAGGCCAGTCTTGCCCTTCGAGCCGGCATTGATTGCGGCCGCGAGCGGGTACATCGACATGCCCTTGTCGAAGGCGTAGATCGACATGCCGGCATAGCGCCGGAGCTGCGCGGCGATGATGCCCAGGTGCGTCGATTTGCCCGCGCCGGTCGGGCCGAACATGAAGGTGTGGCCCAGGTCGCGCACGTGCAGGTTCAGCCGGAAGGGCGTAGCGCCGACCGTGACGCAGTGCATGAGCGCCGGGGCCAGCGGCGGGTACATCGGGCACGGCGCGGTGGCGCTGCCCGTCCAGATGGAGCTTGTCGGCAGCAGGTCGGCCAGGTTCATCGTGTTGATGAGCGGCCGGCGCACGTTCTCGACGCCGTGGCCGGGCAAGCTGCCCAGGTAGGCGTCCATCGTGTTGATCGTCTCGATGCGCGCCGCGAAGGCCAGCCGGTTGATGGCCTTCTCGACCGACAGCGCGGCGGCCGCCAGGCGCTCCCGATCCTCATCCATCAACACGACCACGGACGTGAAGTAGCCGGCGGCCACCAGGCCGCTATTGACCTCGGCGATGGCCGCCTCGGCATCGGCCACCATCGTTGCCGCGTCCTGGTTGACGCTGCCGGTGTTGGTGTTGAAAACCTGGTCGAAGAAGCCGCGAATCTTCTGCTTCCACTTCTTGCGGAACTTGTCCAGGTGCTTCAAGGACTCGTGCTGATCCATGAAGATGAAGCGGCTCGACCAGCGGTATTCACTCGGCAGCTCGGCCAGGGCCGACAGCAGGCCAGGCGTTGACTCCAAGGGGAAGCCTTCGAGGGACACCACCTGGATGAACTTGCGGCCGATCTTCGGAACGACGCCGCCCCACAGCTCTTGCCCGCCGATCACGGCGTCCAAGTACATCGGGTTGCTGGGGAGCTGCACCGGGTGATAGTTGCCGGTCACGCAGAACTGCAACCAGCTCAGGAAGTCGTCATGCGTGACTTCCCTGCCCTCTTCCGTGGCGATCTTGTGGCCCTTCAAGCGCGTGAGCTTGACGGCCGAGGACATGCGCGATTCCAGGCTGCGGATTTCGCGCTTGAACTGCTCGATGAGGCCCACGGTGCGGGCCGTGTGGTCGGGCGTCACCGCGTCATCGTCAAACATCAGCTCAACGAACTTGCGCTGGGCCAGCACTGGCGGAAACCAGGTCACGGCGAATACGAAGTGCCCTTCGTACATCGTGCCCAGGCCCTCGAAGAGCCGCCGGCGCTCTTCATCAATGGCGGCCGACACCGGATCGGTGAAGGTGGAGACGCCGCGCTCGGAGTAGTTGGGTGCCGGCCGGCGCACGGCATCGACATGAACCATCCAGCCGCTGCCCAGGCCCGCCAGGGCCTGGTTGATGCGGAAGGACACCATTTCCCGCTGCTCTTCGGTGCTGCTGGCGTTGTCATCCCCTTGGTACAGCCAGGCGGCCATAAAGGAGCCGTTCTTGCCCACGATCACGCCGTCATCGACCACGGCGGCATAGTTGAGCAAGTCGGCCAGGCCCGCGTCCTTCGACCGATGCTTCTTGAGCTTCAGCTCGGCATCGACCTGACGGATACGGGCAAAGAGGATGAGCAACAGAACCGCACCGAGTACAGCAATGCCAATTGCGATTGCTTCGATCATTTGTATTGCTTCCCTTGACTCGGCGTGTTTTCACGGAAGGGCGTGCTGCGAGCCGGGTAGTACGGCTTGTACCGGCGGTGCCGCAGGTACACGTGTCGCAGCTTCGGGTCGGACTTCGCCATGAGGCGCAGCACGAATAACGCGCCGAACCACAAGGCGATGCCGAACACCGTTGCCCTCACTTCTTGGGCGCTGAAAATCAGCGCCCCGGCCAGCAGGCCCGAGAACATCACCAGCTCGCGGTCGCCACCCATGAACAGGTTTTCTCGGTTGCCGGCCCTACGGATGGGGATCGCGCGCAGTGCCATGACTTACCCCGCGATGTGGCCGCGTTCGGCCCAGCGTGCGATGGCTTCACCAGGGAAGCCGGCCATGTCCAGCGCCGCGACCTTGGCCTGGTGCAGCACGCCATCGGTCAGGGCGGCGATTTCCGCGCCACGGCCGAAGAAGGTGCTCATCATGTTCTGCGCGCCGACCAGCAGGGCCATGACCAGGACGATGAAGATCAACGTGCGGAAGAAGCCGTTGAGTTCGCCGCCGAAGATCAAGATGCCGCCGGCGACAACGATGCCGATGATCGACAGCGCGAAGGCCACCGGGCCGGTGACGCTGTTGCGCAGGTTGGTCAACCAGCCTTCATACGGCAGGGAACCGCCGGTGCCTTCGGAGGCGAAAGCGTGCTGGGGGGCCAGCAGGAAGAACGCCAAGAGGGCGAACATGCCCAGGTAGAACACGGCGCGGCTGTCGAAGCGGAACGCGGGAAGGGTCGATTGCATGGGTCTAAGCTCCTTACAGGGTTACAGGGTTACAGGGTTTTGGTTGCGTACTGGCCGTTGGCGTAGCCGGAAACCTCAAGGATTTCCTGGATGCGCCGCGAGCCGTCAGGGGTGCGGGCGATATGAACGACCACGTGAACCGCCTCGCCTATCAGCGGTTCAATGGGTTTGGGTGAATCGGGGTGCATGCTGATGAGCATGGCGAGCCGATCAAGGCCCGCTTTGGCGTTGTTTGCGTGCAGGGTTGCGGCTCCTCCTTCGTGCCCGGTGTTCCAGGCCATCAACAGATCAAGTGCTTCGGGGCCGCGCACTTCGCCGACCAGGATGCGGTCGGGCCGCATGCGCAGCGTGGTCTTGAGCAGCGCCGTCATGGTCACGTCGATGCTGGTGTGGTACTGGACGTAGTTCTCGGCGGCGCACTGGATTTCGCCGGTGTCCTCGATGATGAAAACCCGTTCGGTCGGGTCTTGAAGCACCATCTCGTTGATGATCGCGTTCACCAGCGTGGTCTTGCCCGAGCCGGTGCCGCCGATCACCAGGATGTTCCGGTGGGCACGCACGGCGGCAATCAAGGAATCGCGCTGCTGCGCGGTCATGATTCCGCGCTCGACGTACTGCGCCAGGGTGAAGATGGCGACCGCCTTCTTGCGGATCGCAAAGGTCGGTGCGGGCACGACCGGGGGGAGCTGGCCGGCAAAGCGGCTACCGTCTAGCGGGAACTCGCCTTCCAGGATCGGCCGCTGCCGCGTGACTTCCTTGCCGTGGTAGCCGGCAATGGTTTCGATCATGGCTTGGGCCTGCGCGAAGCGAAGGGTGCCGATGCACTTCATCGGCTCGCCCAGCTTCTCCTGCCAGACTTTGCCGTCCGCGTTGAGCATGATTTCAACGGTCTTGGGATCGTTCAGAGCTGCCAACAGCTCCGGCCCCATGTCGCGTTCGAGCTTCTTCTTCGCCCGTTCCTTGATCGTGTTGTGTTCCAGCTTCTGTTCGGTCATTCCGTGTATCCCATGTATGTGATTTGCGTGCTGCCCTGACCGCACGCATTCTACACAGGTTCATACGATATACCGAAGTCTTTTGACGAGCAAGCAAACGGAATGACGGATTGAGTGTTTTCAATCGTGTCCCGAGCTGATCGCAATAGAAACAACGCGGCGCATGCTCCGTGCGCCTCGCACCGAACCTATGGCTTGCGTTGTGGGTGTTCCGGGGGTTGAGCCACCCCGGCGGGCTTTAGCGGCTAAAAAGTGCTGGCTTCTGCTGGCTCAGTTCCTTGCCGCGTCCCTTCCCTGCTTTCTTTCTTG
Source organism: Achromobacter pestifer (assembly GCF_013267355.1). Lineage (NCBI taxonomy): Bacteria > Pseudomonadati > Pseudomonadota > Betaproteobacteria > Burkholderiales > Alcaligenaceae > Achromobacter > Achromobacter pestifer. Next base: position 12,685 of record NZ_CP053984.1, on the reverse strand, counting down.
GCGTCCTACCCCCGGAGCTTCTTGCGGGCGGCCTCGCCCCACTTCTTGACGATGAATGCCTGATGCGACGGTAGCACCGCCGCCACTCGCTCGAAACCGGCAGGAAGGCTCTGCGGAGCCTTGCCGCCGGCCAGGGCATCGAGCGTGTCCTTGTCCAAGTCGGTTGATTCAAGCAGAAGGGGCAACGGCGCATCAAGGGCCTTGGCAATGTCCTGCATGACCTTGAGGGACGGATTGGCCTTGCCCGTAGTGAGATCGGACAGGAAGGAGATCGAAACCCCCGACCTGTCCGATAGCTCCTTTTTCGTCATGTGGCGCTCATCAAGCAGCCGCAGCACGTTCGTGAAGAAGATGTAGTTATACAAAGGCGTCGCCTTGCGCATGGGCGGCTCGAAATTTTAGCCGCTAAAGTTCTTGACCTCGGAATTAGGTTTAGCTAAACTCTAGGCTTCATCACAGCCTGGAGAGCTACGCATGAGCCATAACCAATTCCAGTTTATCGGCAATCTTACCCGTGATACTGATGTTCGCCATAGCGAAAACAGCGCCCGCGCCGTATTCGACCTGGCCGTGAACCGCGTGTGGCGCGACCGCGCCGGCGAGAAGAAAGAGCAAACCGACTTCTTCCGCATCAAGTCGTTTGCCGGCCTGGCAGAGAACGCGGGCAAGTACCTTGGCAAAGGCTCCAAGGTGTTCGTCCAGGGCCGCATCGAGCCGACGAAGTTCGAGAAGGACGGCCAGACCGAGTACGGCTTTGACTTCATCGCCGACGTGATCGAGTACCTGGATACCAAGGAACCAGGCGGCAAATGAGAAACGCGCCCGGCCACAGGCCGGGCGTTATGCTAGGAGGACGAAGATATGCCGGACAGTTTCGACGAGCAGGGCTACCGCCGCAAGCTCATCGACGGCGGGTTGAGTGAGGCCGACGCGACGGCGCTTGCCCGCCGCTACGCGGCCGAGCGCAACGCGCAGGCCGGCACCGCCGGCGGGGCTTTCCGCCCCGCCGGTTCCCTCTTCGAGCTGCCGGACGGGCCGGCAGCGCCGGAGCCACCGCCACCGCCGCCCAGCGCGGCCGTGGCGCGCTCCGAGCGGATGGCGGCCGAGTCGGCCGAGCTGGCGCGGACTATGGGCCTTCCGCCCGAGCCGCGAACCGTGGTCAACACCTTGGCCGAGAAAGTCAGCGGCGTGACCGCCGAACGGAGAACGCAACAGATGGCGACCAAGAAAACGACCGAGAAGCCGGCCAGTGCCACCGGCGAGCTGGCCGAGCAGGTCAGCCAGGCCAAGCAGGCCGCCTTGCTCAAGCACACGAAGCAGCAGATCAAGGACATGCAGCTTTCCTTGTTCGACCTCGCGCCGTGGCCCGACCACATGCGGGCCATGCCCAACGACTTCGGCCGGTCGGCGATCTTCACGACCAGGAACAAGAAGGTGCCCCGCGCCGCCTTGCAGCGCGAGGCGATCTACCACATCAGCAAGGACGTGGAGATCACCTTTACCGGCATCGAGCTACGCGCCGACAGCGACGAGCTGGTGTTTGCCCAGGTGCTCGAATACGCGAAGCGCACGCCGCTGGGCGAGCCGGTCACGTTCACGTTCTACGAGATTTGCCAGGACTTGGGCTGGTCGATCAATGGCCGCTACTACAAGCAGGCCGAGGACTGCCTTTCGCGGCTGCAAGCGTCCGCGATGCAGTTCTCTTCCCAGCGGCTGGGCCGCCTGGAATCCGTGTCGCTGATCCGGCGCTTCCGCATCCTGGATCGCGGCAAGCGCACGTCGCGCTGCCAGGTCGAGATCGACACCGAAATGGTGGTGCTGTTCGCCGGCGACCACTACACGAAATTCGTGTGGGAGAAGTACCGCAAGCTGTCGCCCACCGCGCGGCGGATGTTCGACTACTTTGCCACGCACAAGGAGCCGTACCCGCTCAAGCTGGAGACGTTCCGGCTCATGTGCGGTTCGGATTCCACCCGCGTGAAGAAGTGGCGCGAGCAGGTCAGCGAGGCATGCGACGAGCTGCGCGAAAACGGCCTGGTGGACAGCGCCTGGATCAATGACGACCTGGTGCATTGCAAGCGATGACCGCCGCCCTGCCCCTGGAGAGCCGCCCGAGATCGAGGCGGCTTTTTTTCTCGAGCATCGCCGCTTCTGACGAGGGAGTTCCGGCCACCTGGTCGCGCGCACGTCGAGCTGCAGCATCGTCATTTCCGGCGAGGCTGGCCACGTCCAGGCCACGGTCGACCATCGCCACCTTTGACGATGAACCGAGGGCCCCATCGCCAGTTCCGACGATGACGGCCGACGCCGGCGCTGGATCTCGCATCGCCGCTTCTGACGATGAGATCCACCCTTTGACACTTGAGGGGCCGAGCTGCGGGGGATTCTCCCGGCCGGCGGCCGCGAGAACCGGCTATGTCGTGCTGCGCATCGAGCCAGGCGGCAGAGCCGCCCGTCTCGCCCCTGGCGGGCTTCCAGCGCCTTCCCGACGCTCACCGGGCCGGTGGCCCTCGCCGCTGGGCTTTGCGGCCCTGACGGGCCTTCCTGGCCCGTTTCCGGGGCCTTCCCTGCCCTGCCCCACCGGCGCGGCCGTTGTGGACAGTTTCGGGACAAGTCGGCCGAGGCCGGCCGGCGCAGCCCTGACGTTGACACTTGAGGGGCAGCGGGGCCGGCGCGATGTTGACACTTGGGGGGCAGCGGCCGATTTCGGCCTGGTCGAGCCGTCCAGGCGGCCGCCGAGGCGGCCTAAGTGCCTGATCGGCATGGAGTTATCCACCGAAGTTGTGGATAACCCTGTTAGGAACCCTGCCCCGGTATTGACACTTGAGGGGCGGCCCTACTGACACTTGAGGGGCGCGGTTCTTGACACTTGAGGGGCAGCGTATTGACACATGGGGGGCTTATCCATTGACACTTGAGGGGCGGCCTCTTCGCACTTTTCCTTGGCGTGACAACGGTTTACGCGCGTTTTTCGGTCATGCTAACCAGGTTTTTAACCGTCTTTATAACCTTTTTATATAACCAGGTAGTTTTAACCAGAGGCTGGCGAAAAAAACGGCAACACGGCCCAAGCTGCCGCGCAGCATGACCGGCCGCCGAAGGGGGGAAACCCCCCTTCTCGATCCCACCCGGCCGCAAGCGGCCTCCCATCCCCCCAGGGGCTACGCCCCTCGGCCGCCTTGCGGCCTCACCCCACAATGGAGCGCCTTCGGCGCTACGGCTTAGGAGAGCCAGGCGCAAGCGCCTGGCGGAAGGCAGTAAGTTCGAGAGCTTGCGAGGGGGCAAAGCCCCCTCACACTCCCCAACCAGGTCGCCGCGGTTCGACCGGCCGCGCGATCCTCAAGCATCGCAGCAGCTCCACCGCCGCAGGTTTTACGCCAAGGAAGGGGGTCGGCCAGCTCGGCCGGTGGCGCGGAAAGCGCCCCTCAAGTGTCAATGAAACGTGAGACGCGGGGCCAGGCCCGCGCCGATCACAAGCCGAGTTCGGAGTGAGAGCCGAGGCGCACCAGGCGCAGCGTGTCGGCGTCGGGCTTCTGGTAGATCAGCACCAGGTCGGGCTTGACGTGGCAATCCCGGTGATCCTTCCAGTCCCCGGTCAGCGCGTGGTCGCGGTGCCGAGGTTCCAGCGGCTGGTCGTCGGCGAGCGCGACCAGGACGGGCACCAGGTCGGCGTCGAGCGTGGCCCGGTGCTGCCCTTTCGCCTCGCGCTTGTAGTCGCGCTTGAACTGGCCGGTGCGCTCAATCTGCCGCATGCAGATCGGCCATCAGATCGTTGACGGTGGCGAAGCGCGGCAGCTTGCCCTTGCGGGCTTCCTTCATCGCCTCGATGGTGGTGGCGTTCGGAATCAGCGGCTCGAAGGGCAGCGCCTTGTCCTGGGCCACCTTCGTGAGCAGCAGCCGCACCGCGTCGGACACGGTAAGGCCCATCGCGGCCAGGACGGCCGCCGCTTCTTCCTTGATCGCGCCGTCGATGCGCGTTTGTACGAGCTGGTTTGCAGCCATGATTGGTTCTCCGGTTGGGTTCGTGAATTACATTGTAATGCACGCCAAGGGAAAGGGCAAGGTTTAGCGGCCAAAAAGTTTAGCTAAAGTGCTTGACGATTAGGACATTTTGCCCTAATATAGCACTTGAAGGCCGGGCATTTCGCCCAGGTCAACTACCGGAGAAAGTCCGATGAACACCCAAGAGCAACCCGTTACCGCTTCCCTGGTCGCCGAGGCCCAGCGCCTCGACTTCCTGCCCGCCTACTTCGGCCCGCGTCTGATGATGCGCGGCGAGGCCCTGGTGTATGCCTGGCTTCGCCGGCTCTGCGAACGCTACAGCGGCGCGTATTGGCACTACTACACCTTGTCGGACGGCGGTTTTTACATGGCCCCCGACCTGGCCGACCGCCTGGAGATCGAGGTGGACGGCAACGGCTTCCGAGGCGAGTTGTCGGCCGACGCCGCCGGCATTGTCGCAACCCTGTTCGCGCTGGGCCAGCTCGCGGCCGAGGCCGCCGACACGGACGCCGGCGATGCCCTGATCGACCGCTATCACTTCCTGCGCGGCTTCGCAGCCAGCCACGCCGAGGCGGCCGCGATCTACCGGGCTATTGACTGATGAGGGGCGGCCCCGGCTTCGGCCGGGGCTTCCAGGAGGCGACCATGACCAGGAACAACGCTCCCCAGGCACCGACGAACAGCTACGCGACGGACGGCAAGTGCCACAACGCCGAGCCGGGCACCTACGGCCACGAATGCGGCAAGCCGGCCGCATGGATCGGCACGAACCACAAGGGGTTCAGCTCGGGATTCTGCGACGACTGCAAGCGCCACGGCTACGAAGCCCGCGACGTGATCGCGTGGCGGCGTGCTGACACTTGAGGGGCCGGCCGATGGCGAAGAAACGCAAGACGCCGGCCCAGCCGGGCCAGGACTGGAACGCGCCGGCGGCCGAGCTGCTGGCCGAGCTGCCCACCGAACGCGACGAGCTGCTGGCCGCCGCCGTGGCGGCCGTGGTGGAGATCGACGCGGCGATCATGCGCGGCGACGGTGCGGCCGCCGAGGCGGCCAGCGACCGATACGAGGCCGTCATCTGGAAGATGAACGGCGGAACGCACGTGGGCAGCATGGCCGACCACGACGCGCCCGGCCAGGTCATCGAGCGCCATTGCGCGGCGGTGCCTGGCGACGTGCCCTTGTGGGGCCAGCGCGGCCAGTTCCTGGTCGCGGATGGCGACATGCGCGCCCTGGTGGAGTACGAGGCCGGCTACGGCGGGCCGCTGGGTGCCCACTTCCAGTTCCACGTCATCGACCTGGACAGGCCGTTTATCTCCGAAACGGGCTACCGCTCGCACTTCGACACGGCGCAGGGCTGCATGACGGTGGACGAGGTTGCGCGCGGCATCCTGGCTGCGCAGCGAGCCGAGAAGAAGCGCCCGGTGATGGTCGAGGCCAGCTACCGCGACCGCCTGGCCGATGCTCCCCTGCCCGCTTGGCTGGCCGGCCTGGAGCCGCCGGCGCGGCGCGAACCGGCGACCGTCCTGGTGCCGCCGGGGTTCGTCCTGGTCGATGTGGTGCTGCCCTCGCATCGGGCCTTCATCGCCAGGCGCTGGGCGGCCGAGGCCGCGACCAGGATCAAGGCGGCCAGGGCCGCCGGGTTGGACGCCAAGGGAAAAATCACCGGCGCAGGCCCGGAGCGAGATCCCGCATCGCCAGAAACGACGATGACCTGCAGCATCGTCAAAGCCGACGATGCCGAGCCGGTCGAGGGCGGGCCTGTATCGCCGGAAACGACGATGCCGGGAGCGAGCGCGGCAACCTGCAGCATCGCCAGGAATGGCGATGGAGGCCCGGCCGACCGGGTGGAGTTCAAGCCCGGCCAGCGGTGCGAGATCGTGAGCGTCCATCACCCGGTTTTCGACCGCTACATCGGCAAGCGCATCATCATCGTGAAGGTGCATCCCGACACCCGCCAGGTGTGGGCGCACGACGACAGGCCGGTAACGTACAAGACCAATCGCGCAGGCCGGCGCGTGGTCGATTCAGACCCGAGCTGCATCCAGTCGATCTACGGCTTCGACCAGTTGCGGCTTATCACTTGACCAGGAGAACGAACGAATGACGAACGACGCCAATATCCGGCTGGAGTGCTTGAAGCCGGCCGAACGCTGGGCACAACCGACCGGCGAGGAAGTCCGCGAGGTGCTGCGCCTGGCCGGGTTCAGCGGCAGCAAGGCCGCGAAGGCGCTGGGGCTGGGCGCGAAGGGCGACCGCACGATCCGCCGCTGGATCGGCGAGGACACCCCGATTCCCTATGCGGCATGGGCGATCCTGTGCGACCTGGCCGGGCTGGGCGTGATCTGGAAAGAGGATTGACGCCAAGGGAAAGGTTTTAGCGGCTAAAGTTTAGCCTTCGGATTCCGGTAAAGCGAAAAAAGTTTAGCTAAAGTGCTTGACAGGCTAGGGCATTTTGCCCTAATATAGCACTTGAAGGCCGGGCACATCGCCCAGGTCAACTACCGGAGAAAGTCCGATGAGCGACAACAAGATCATGCCCTGGATTGACGAGCTGGAGGGCGCGGCAGCGACCGACTTCCCGGCCCGCCGTGACGAGATCGCGGCCATGATGGCCGAGGCGGCCGAGCTGGTGCGCAAAGCCGAGGAACTGCGCGGCAAGGCGTACTTCGCCGGATGCTCCCTGGAGGGGCAGGCCAAGGGCCATTGGTCGATGGAAGCCGTCGAGCAGGCCAAGCGCCGGGCCGGCTGGTAAGAGCACATGGCCCGGTCGGCAACGGCCGGGCCTATCGAGGACGCCAAGAAGGGAGTATTGCGTGAGCCGAGGCAAGATCAAGGGCGGCCCCAGGTGGAGGAACGCCCCGGAGTGATCCGGGGCGCTTGGCCTGGTGCTGGCACACCGTAACCATGCTTCCGAGTGGGAGCACCCAGCATTCAACACGTAAGCGCGTGGAGGGTCAAGCTATGTCCAACATCATCAAGTTCCCCAAGGAGATCGAGCAGCCCGCCGCGCCCGCGCCGGTGGAGCCTGCCGCCGCGCCTGCTGCCCCCAACAAGGCCCCCGGTGCTGGCCTGCTGGCCGGCCTGGTCAAGTTCGTATGGGTGGCGACCGTGTTGGTCTGGCCGATCCTCAAGTGGGTGCTGTCGATTGCCACCTTCTTTCAGTTCGTGCGGATGCTCTACCACTGGAACACGCCTGGCGTGTATGCCGGCTGGTCGTTCCTGGTGTACTTCGCGGTGCTGACCGCGATCACCTACTTCGTTTCGATCTACAAGCCGAAGGGGCTTTGACATGAAAAAACAGACCCTGCCCTACCCGCCGGGATTCGTGGAGCCAACCACGGGCCGCGTGGCCGTCCTGGTGCGCGAGTACGCGGCCAGCGATTTGAACGGCGATGCGCCGGCCTATTGGTACAGCGCGCAATCCGAGGAATGGGGCCTTGACCCCTGGCGGCTCGTTGAAGGCGTCGATCCGCATGTGCATGGCGGTTCGTTCGACGTGTGCTTTGCGAGCGGCGGCACGCGCACCGTGGGGCCGTTGATGACGTTCTTCGTGAGCGCCGACCACGCGCAGCAGCTCGCAGTTTCGCGCGCCGCGTCGCAGATGGGGCGCTACGGAATGCGGGTGGTCGAGGTTCAGCAAGGCCCCGACGACCTCAAGCGCCTAGCCGCGCTGTATTCGGATGACGCCAAGAAGGGGTGATTTTTAGCCGCTAAAAGGCTTGACGCGCCCGGCGAGTTTAGCTAAACTTCTGCACATGGTCGGCGGCTGGCACCGCCTTTTGTTCAACAACCGGGTGTGGAGTTTATATGGGTGTTCTCCATGAAGAAACGGCTAACCGAAGCCCAATTCCAGGCGGCGATCAAGGGCCTGGAGATCGGGCAACAGACCATCGACATAGCGCGCGGCGTGCTGGTCGATGGAAGGCCCCAGGCCGAGTTTGTGGCCTCGCTGGGGCTGACCAAGGGGGCGGTATCGCAAGCGGTCAGTCGCGTGTGGGCAGCGGCGGGGGAAGTGCTCCCGCAGGGCTTCGCGCGGGTGACGGCGGTACTGCCGGAGCATCAAGCGTTCATCGTCAAGCGTTGGGAAGCCGACGCCAAGGGAAAGAGGAAACAGGAACCCAACTCATGAAAACACTGGTCACGGCAATTCAGAAAGGCGGACAGGGCAAGACCTTCGCAACCTGCCACCTGGCGTTCGACTTCCAGGAGCGCGGCCTTCGGGTTGCAGTGATCGACCTGGACACCCAGGGCAATGCAAGCTGGACGCTGGCCGGCCACGACTCGGGCTATCCCGCCAGTCGCATGTTCACCGCCGGCGGCGACGAGCTGCGCGCCTGGTTCGCTGGCCGGGAGGATGACGGCCTGGCGCTGATCGCGGCCGATGCCAGCCTGGCCAACCTGGACAAGATGGACTTGGCCCAGGCCGCCGGCGCGCTGCGGGCCAGCATCGCGGCGCTAGGCGAGTTCTTCGACGTGTGCCTGATCGACACCGCCCCTTCCCTTGGCGTTGCCATGACGGCGGCCGTGCTGGCCGCCGACTACATGCTTTCGCCGGTCGAAATGGAGGCGTACAGCTTGCAAGGCATGAAGAAGATGGTTGCCGTCATCGGCAACCTGCGCAAGCAAAACCCGAAGCTGCGCTTTCTCGGCATGGTGCCGAACAAGGTGGACGCGCGGAAGCCGCGCCACGTCAGCAACCTGGCGACCTTGCAGCAGGCATATCCGCAACTGATCTTGCCGTTCAGTGTCGGCGCGCGAGACAGTATCGCGGAGGCGCTGGGCGAGCAGATGCCAGTGTGGAAGATCAAGAAAACCGCTGCGCGCAAGGCCACCCAGGAAGTGCGCGCCCTGGCGGATTACGTGTTCACGAAGATGGAGATCGCGCAATGACCAGCGCCGTAAAGACCAACGCCAAGAAGAAGGCCCCGCAAGCGGCCGCAGAGAAGCCCAAGGGCGGCGGGCTGGGCCTGGATGGCCTCGGCGACCTGTCGAGCTTGCTGGACGAGCCACAGGCCGCGAATGCGGCCCCTGGCGGCCCGCAGGAGCTGCCGCTTGACCTCATCGACGAAGACCCGCACCAGCCGCGCACGGCGGACAACCCCGGCTTCTCGCCGGAGTCCATCGCCGAGATCGGCGAGACGATCAAGCTGCGCGGCGTGAAGTCGCCCATCAGCGTGCGCGAGAACCCGGACGCGCCGGGCCGCTACCTCATCAACCACGGTGCGCGGCGCTACCGTGGCTCGAAATGGGCCGACAAGACCACCATCCCGGCTTTCATCGACAACGACTACAACGAGGCCGACCAGGTAATCGAGAACCTGCAACGCAACGAACTGACGGCCCGCGAGATCGCGGACTTCATCGGCCGCGAGCTGGCGAAGGGCAAGAAGAAGTCGGAGATCGCCAAGGAGATCGGCAAGTCGCCGGCGTTCGTCACACAGCACGTCACGCTGCTGGACTTGCCCGAACCGATTGCCGAGGCGTTCAACACTGGCCGCGCCAAGGATGTGACCGTCATCAACGAGTTGGTGACGGCGTTCAAGAAGAACCCCGAGGAAGTGGGTGCGTGGCTGGCCGACGACAGCCAGGAGCTGACGCGCGGATCGGTCAAGCTGCTGCGCGAGTACCTGGAGGACAAGCGCCACCAGGAAGGCGACCGCGACCCCAACACCGTCGATGCGTTCAGCGGCAAGACGGATGGCGAGGCCGAGGGCGACGGGCAAGGCCCGGAGGATGACGCCAAGAAGAAGGAGCCGAAGGAACCCGACCCGGACAAGCTCAAGAAAGCGATCATCCAGGTCACGCACGACGACCGCCCGGCCCGCCTGATCCTCAACCGCCGGCCGCCGGCCGAGGGCTGGGCCTGGCTCAAGTACGAGGATGACGGCCAGGAGTTCGAGGCCGACCTTGGCAAAGTGCAGCTTGTCGCGCTGCTGGAGGGCTAGACCCCCCCTGCACCAGACCCCGCCGCCCCCGCACCCCTGCGCCCCGCCATCGAGCGGGGCTTTTTTTTGCCTGCGCGCCCAGCGCCGGGCTGGCCCGTTTTAGCCGCTAAAAAAGTTCAGCTAAACACTTGCGCTATGTTGTATGTTGTAGTATGCTACACGCTACAACATACAACACCGGCCGAAAGGAGGCCCGATCATGGCAATCACGAAAGAGCAGATATTTGCGGTCGCCGACGAGCTGGACGCCGCCGGCCAGAACCCGACCCTGGCGAGCGTGCGCAAGCAGCTCGGCGGCGGGAGCTTCACGACCATTTCCGAGGCGATGAACGAATGGCGGGCACGCAAGGCCAGCCAGGCGGCCCCGATCCGCGAGCCGGCACCGGCGGCGATCACCGAGAAGCTGGCCGAGCTGGGCGGCGACTTGTGGGCCGTGGCCTTGGAAATGGCGAACAACCGGCTGGCCGCCGAGCGCGAGGCGCTGGAGGCCGTCCGGCAGGAAATGGAGGCAGCGCGCCAGGAGGCCGCAGAGCTGGCCGACCAGCTCACCGGCGAGCTGGACGAGGCCAAGGGCCGTATCGAGGCCCTGGAGGCCGCAGAGACCGACGCCAAGGGGGAAGCTGGGGCGCTACGCGAGAAGCTGGCAGCGGCCAGCGAGCGGGCGGCCACGGCCGAGGCCAGAGCCGGCGAGCTGCGCACGGAACTGGATCACGCCCACCAGGAGGCCCGCCAAGCCCGAGCGGAGCGCGACAAAGCCCAGGAGAAGGCCGCCGCGAGCGCCGACCAGGCGGAGGCCCTGCGGGCCGACCTGGCGGCCGCGAACAGCCGGGCAACGGAGATCGAGCGCCGGGCCGGCGAGCTGCGCGCCGACCTGGAGCGAGCCAACCAGGCCACCGACCAGGCGCGGGCGGCGCTGGCCGAGCAGCAGAAGGCCACCGAGGCGGCGGCCGGGCAGCTTGACCAGGTGCGGGGCGAGCTGGCAAAGGTGCAGGCCAAGGCCGAAGCCGAGCGCGAGGCGCACCAGGAGCAGCGCAAGGCAGCAGCGGCCGAAGCGCACCGCCAGGCCGAACGCTTGACGGCCACCCAGGCCGAGCGCGATGCCGCGCGCAAGGAGGCCAGCCAGGCCCGCGAGGACGCCGCGACCCTGCGCGGCCGGCTCGAAGCCCTGGAAACCGTCATGGCCCAGGAGAAGGGCAAGACGGGCGGCGCGAAAAAGACCTGATATTTCGGTCGGTTTTCAATAAAATCGAGGGTGTAACCTGGAACTACACATCCGGCCACGAGAGGAAAGCCGGCCTCGCGCATGCCGAGGTCGGCTTTTTTCTTGCTGGACTGGCAAGGAGGCCCATCTATTCCACATTTTGAAATGACCACACCGACGATAAGGAGCGCCCGATGAAACAGCGCCTCTTGGTCATGAACGGCCAACGCATCGTTCAGACCGAGCAAGAAGGGGCATGGGCCAACCAGAAGGTTGACAAGGCTGGCGCATTGAAGCCCGGCATCTACAACCTGTACATGGCCCAGCAGGCCGACAAGAAGCAGACCCATGACGGCGTGATCGTTCACGCCGACAACAACCAGGTGTACCAGCAGGTAGGCAAGAACTTTGTCATGCACGCCCGGTCAGATTTCGATAAAGTACCTGAAATCGGGAGCGCAAAGAGCATCAGCTACAGCGCGCAAGGCAAAGCAACCGTTGCCGCCGAGGCCCCGAAACTCACGCGAGGCCGGTCCCGATAGCTTTTAGCGGCTAAAAGGAGGGCCACGCCTTGAGACGACTCACACCCACCGCCGGCCGGGCAGACGCCCGCCGCATCCAGCCGGCATCCGCCGGCTTCGCAACAAGCACGACCAGCAGAACCGACGCCGCCGGCGACGGCCTGCTGGCCGCTGCCGAAGCCACAGAGGCCGAGCAGCAAGCGGCCCTGGAGGCCGCCCCGCTCGACCAGACCTACCAGGAAGCCCTTGCCCTGTACGTTCAGGCCAAGCACGACCAGGTGGAGCGCATCGAGGATCGGCTTGAAAACCTGATCGACCGTCAGCAGGCGCGCTTGCAGCAGACCCAGGCCAACCAGCCGGGCCTACTGTCCCGGCCTGGCGCGAAACGCGCTTGGCAGAACCAGCAGATGCAGCAGCAGGCGCGCTTGCAGTCCCTGCACGTGCGCCTGGAAGCCGTCCGCGAGATCAAGGAAGGCATGGGCCTGCACTCACCGAAGGTCGAAGAGCTGGCGACCCGCAAGATGCGCGCCGAGAAACCCGAGCTGGCGGCCGATTGGGATGCCATGCGCGAGGCGGCACGCCGGCACCAGGCGCTGCAACGCCGCGAAGAGCAGGAGCGAAAGCAGGCGCAGGCCCTGGAGCGACCAGGCCGGTCGCAGAGCTTGGGCCTCACGCGGCCCGTCTAAAACGAAAGCCCGGCACTGCCGGGCTTTTTCCTCGAGCCTCGCCGTTTCCGGCGATGCAGGCCCGCCGCTGGCGGCATCCTGCAGCACCGTCATTCCCGACGATGCAAGGGGCTGGCCAGCCTCGCCAGTTCCGGCGATGCCGCCGGCGCGGTCGACCATCGCCATTTCTGACGATGAGATCCCGCATCGCCATCTACAGCGATGCCCACAACGCGAGGGCGGCCGCGAAAACCGCCATGCCGGCCGCCACGATGTTCATGTACGACACGCGCCGCGCTTCGCGGATCGGCGCGGCGAGCTGCGCGGCGGCCGCTTCCAGCTCGCGCCGCA